>NZ_JBSGCY010000224.1:0-6912 GCF_053602115.1 Nocardia sp. NPDC004582
CTGTTCGCTGGTGGTTTCCGGTGCCGCGGATTCGCGGATCTGTTCGGCGGCGGTGCGCACCTCTTCGGGGTCGATGCCCTCTGCGCGCATCCGTGCGGCCCACGCGTCGGCCACTTCGGCCGCATGCTCGCGGCTGGCTTCAGCGGCCGCCCACCGAGCGATCGTTTCCTCACGCGCGCTGCGCTGCGGGGTGCCCTGATTCTGCTGGGCCTGCGGACGGTCCTCCGCGGGCCCGGCGGCGGCGTTGCGGCCGCGCTGCGCAGCGATTCGGCGTTGCCGTTCGAGGTATGCCTGCAGCGCGCGGCGCGCGGCGATCAGCGCCAGGGCCGAGGACTGCACGAGGACGGCGTGCTCGGTGATGATCTGCTCTTCTTCTGACTGGGTCGTCACGATGTGTGCCTCCGTTCAATCTGATTGGGTGACAGTCCGATTCGCGGTGTCATGATGTGAGGCGGCCCCACCCGTTGAGCACTGCGGCATCAACGAGACGCTGGTAGCACTGCTGCACCTGGGCTGTGGTGTCGGCAGGGCTGCGCAGGTAGGCGTTGCACACCACCTGCAGGCCCCAGAAACCGGCGTAGTGGCCGTTCTCGATCAGGCCGAGCTCGACGTCATGGGCGACATCCATAGCGGCTGAACCGATGTCGGTGTACATGGCCGCATCGGTTTGCCACCGTTCCGGGGGCTGCGCGTCGCCCGGCAGCATCAGCGATGCCCGCCGCAGCAGCGGCGGATAGACGTGGAGCCCGCCGCGCATCACCTCGGCTGTCACGGCCGGCAGGGCCGCGATCTGGTCGGCGAGTTCGGACTCGCCCACTGCGCGCAGCGCCGCCGCGGGCAGCTCCCGTACCAGCCAGTCCACGAGGTGCTCAGCGGCGCCAGCGTTGAATGACACCGTCCAGGAACTACTTCCATGCGTGGTCACGACTGCAACCTCCAGCTCGCCATGCGCCACCCGGCATCGGTCTTGCGCATGGCCGCCGAGACGTCCAGCTTCTTGTACCGGGTGGTGGAGTTGTCGAGGTGGCGCACGTTCTGGGTGACGGTCGCGGTCACCACGCACTCGCCGCCCTCAATCGGGCTGAGTTTGAAGTTGGTGACCGTGGCCTCGATGACGTCCTTGGATTCCCGCCACGCCGCCCACTCCGGCAGCGGCCGCACCTGGGGCGCGACAGTGCCATTCGCTGCGTCGAGCAGCTGGCCGGTCAGATACGGCTTGGCCCGGACCAGACCCGCGCCGGTGCTCGCATCCGACACCGGTTGCCAGGAGAACATGGCCGTGAGCGCCAACTGCGCGGCCGTGGCGGCGTCGACCCCGTCCGGCCGCGGACCGTGCAGGCCGGAATCGGCGTCACCGGGCGCGTGCTGGCCGGTGGATGGGCCGGATGTGCTGTGGTGGGTCAGGAGCGCGGCCGCTCCACCGGCCACGGCGAGCGTGGCCAGGACGGCGAGCACGATCAGCCATTTCCGCATGTCGATTCCGCCTTTCAGGTGAGGGTCTTGGAGTAGGTGCCGCGCCACATGGCCAGGATCTTCTGGCAATACGGGCGGGTTTCGGTCTCGTAATCGGGGCTGCCTGTAGGGAATCCGCCGCTGGAGAGCACCGCCCCGGTCCCCGCGTTGTAGGCCGCGAAATAGAGTTCCTCGGGCCCGTTCGGTGCGTTGACCTTGCCGCTTGCGATCCCGGCGTCGACGTCGCGGGCGATGTCGCACATGTAGTGGCCCTGGGCCATCACCGCGTCCCCGATCTTGTTGCGGTCACCGCTCCCGGCCGGGCCGGTCGGATTGCCGTTGTCGTCGACCGGAAACCCGTAGCTGCGCCAGGTGGAATCGATGAACTGCGTGTAGCCCGAGGCCCCAGCGCCGTTGTAGCCGTGCTGCTGAAACCCGCTCTCGGCCATGATCTGCGCGGCCAGCATGGGCGCGGTGATCTGCGGGCAGATGGAACCGGCCCGCTTGAGCCACGGCACGAATTCCGCGGGCACCTCGCCCTCGTTGAGACCGGCGTCGACCTTCGGGCCACCGCAACCGCCGCCGGGCGATGTGGGGTTGGCCGTGACACCGGGTGCGCCGGTGATCGGGGTCGACCCGTCCGGGTAGCCGCCGCCGGACACGGATACGTGCACGTGGTCCATATGGTTGGCGGTGTCTCCGCCGCGATCCTCGAGAACCTTGGAATCACCTGCGGGGGTGCGGTAGGTCTGGCGCCAGATGATGTACTCGACGTGGAAGTCCTCGGCGTGGGCGAGCACGTAGTCAGCGACCTTGTCCCCCAACATCTTCCCGTCGCCGGAGTTGTAGTTCGGGATCATCAGATCCGCTGCCCGCCCGCTGGGGTGATCCGGGTACGGGTCCGATTCGCGCCACCCGCCGATGCTCTGGATCTCGGGGAACGCGCTCGCGATGGAGCGCACCAGCCGGACGGTGTCGATCTGCAGGTGTTCCTCAGAGCCCTTGGACGCAGGCAGCGGCGGCAGCACGCCCGTGGCGGCCGCCAGGTCCGCGCCGCCCGGCGTCGAAGTGCCCGGCGCGGCGGGAGCGGTGGGCGTGGTCGGAACCGGGGTGGCCGGGCTGGCACTCGGGGTCGGAGTCTCCGCACCGGCCCCTGTGCCGGGTTCGCTGGCACCGGTCAGCCAGCCCATCGGGTCGATGGCCTTACCGCCGCCTTGGCGGGTGCCGTCCTGCCAGACCTCGAAATGCAGGTGCGCCCCGCCAGGGCCCGCAGGATCGACCTCGCCGTTGTACCCGACTTTCGCGATCTGCTGACCAGCGCGGACGGTATCGCCCGCATGCACCATGAGGTCTTGCTCGAACATGTGCCCGTACACGGTGGAGAACGGCTTGCCGTCGGCCTGGGAATCGATCACGATCCAATCGCCGAATCCCGTCGCCGGGCCCGACGCGGCGACCGTTCCGTCAGCAGCGGCGTAAATCGGTTGACCCGCCGTCGATCCGAAGTCTTGGCCATAGTGGTATTTGTCCCCGCGCGGCCCGAATCCGGAGGTCAGTTGATAGGTGCCTGCGGCCATGGGCATGGATTTGGAGCCGGGCGGCAGGTTCGAGGTCCCGGGCGAGGCGGTGGTCGGGCCGCACTTGGGGGTGTCGTCATCGAGGGTGAACAACACGATGAACATCACCGATCCGAGCGCGACGGCGGACGCGACCAGCGCCGCCCCTGCACGCTTCACGGCAACCGCCGGTGCACGGTGCTGCGCCGGCTGGCCGCGAGCTCGACGACCAGGCCGTTGGCCGCGTCGAGTTCCTGACGCAGCCGACGCACCTGTTCCTGCAGTTCAGGCACCGATGTTCCCGGAGCGTTTTCCTGGGCGCATCGCAGCCAGCTGCTGACGGTGTTCCAGTGAACCCCGATCTTCGGAGCAATGACCTTTGCGGCAGCGGTGCGTTTCCAGCCCTGGGTGATCAGGTCCAGGCCCTGTTTCACTGCGGCCTCACGTACAGCGGTGTCGATGGGCCCGTAGCGGCGAATGTCGTTCACGAAGCCCGCCTTTCGCCGTTGCCGCCGCGGGCGGCGGGCTCGTCGCGACGCCCGAAGTTCTCGAATCGGCTACTGGTGTCGTGGATTCCGGACTCGCGTTCGACGTCAGTCAGCTCGAGCGCGAAGGGAATGCCGGGCGAGCGGTCCTCGGCAACCTTGAGCAGCCACTTCCCGACACCAGCGGGCAGCGGAGGCGGTGCGCCCCGGCGGGGCGGCTCGCCGGTGAGCGCTTGCGGGGCCGACCAGCTCAGGATGTCGGCGGCCTCGGCCTCAGTGCACTGGACGAAGCCGTCGAGGGCAGCCAGCTCGTCAGCAGGCAGCGCACCGAGGATCTTGGCGCGGCAACGCTCGAAGAACCCGACCGCACGATTGCCAGCGGAACCGAGATTCAGCAGGTCCTTGATGGTGTGGCTGACCATGATCAGCGACACTGCGATGCCGCGCTGCAGTCGGGTCAGTTCGTCGACACGTTCGATCATGAATTCGCCCAAGCCCAGTACCTGCCACAGCTCATCCATGACGACCTGGTAGTACTGCTGTTTCTCCAGGCCCAGCTCGGCGAGCAGATTCAGAGCCTCGATGGCGCCGAAGCCCTGTGACCAGGATGCGAGCATGGCCGCGGCTTTGAGGGTCTTGTCGTTCTTGGCGATGTGGGAGACATCGACGCACACCCCGACCGCCGACATGTCCAGCGGCGTGGTGGTCTGCCCGTTGAACACCTCGCCCAGGTTGCCCTGGGTCAGGGCGCGCAGGCTGCGCCGCAATCCGATGATCGCGTCCTCATACTGTTCAACGGTCTTCGCGCCCGCGTCGAGTTGCAGCTCGACACCGCCAGCGTCGATGACTGCGGCCAGGTCATCGAGGATCGGCGGTGCGTCCACGGTGAACCCGCGCCCACCCTCGCTGACCGGCCGGAACAGAACCCGGTGCGCGGTCGATAGCAGCGTGTTCTCGTAGTCCTTGATCCGCTCGCCGCGCGCCAGCTCGATCAATCCGGCGACCAGATTGGTTGTGCGGGCCCGCAATTCGATGCGCAGCGTCTCGGCGGCCAGGTCCAGGCCCTCAGCCTCGAGCCGCAGCAGGGCCTGGGCCATAGTGCCGTTGTCGAGGGGGTTGAGCTTGCCGTGCCCGTACCCGAGGTCGATGATCTGGCCACCGACGCGCTCGATGGTGCTGCGGTAATCCGGTTTGACGTCGGCCAGGATCAGCGGTTTGATGCCTTGGGCCACGCCTCCCAGCACAATGCGCCGCACCAGTGAGGACTTGCCGAATCCGTTGAGCCCCAGGATGAACAGACTGGGCGCGGTGAGAAATCCACCGCGTTTGAACCAGTTCAGCGGGTCGAAGCACACCGGCGCGCCCGTGCGCAGGTGACGGCCCAACGGTGTGCCGATCAGCGGTGCCCCGGCACCGACAGACCAGGGCCACAGGCCGGCGACCTGCGCTGTGGTGCCTCGATATTCGGCCGGAATCGCGATCGAACGCCACCGGCCGCCACCGGCCCCGACAACCCCGGTCTTGGTCAGCTGGACCTTGGGTCCGTCGTCACGGGATTCGGCCTCGCGTACTCCGGCCGCGCGGCGGCGGGAATCATCGACCCCCAGCCAGAACCGCGCATGTGCGGACACGAACGGATTGCCCGAATCAGTGTTGTACTCGAGGCGAGTCCGCTCGGAGGGCGAGAGCAGTTTCTGCCCGAACTTCGCCCGCTCGGGGGCGGCGGGCTGGTCGCGTGCCGCGTCGCGGGTGCGGGTGGGGCTCATTCGGCCACCGTCCGGGGAATCGACGCCATTTCAGGCAGCAGAACGCCGATTCCGAGCCCGGCCGCGAACGTGGCCGCTTGGTTGCGGTAGCAGCGCCGGATCTGCAGACGTGATTGCGCCGCAATGTCTTTGGTGATTGCCTCGATCCGCGGAGTGTCGGAATGCGCCGCTGGTTCGGTGATCGTGATCAGGATGGAGAACCGCGTGACCCCGTGCCCACGCGCCTGTTCCTCGCGGGCCAGCTGCGTGGCGCCCGTACGCAACGTCGCAGCTGCCGAGACGACCCCGCCGCGGCCGGACTGCTCTGCGACGACCGCGTTCTTGTAATCGTTGTCGACGATCTTGGCGGCTTCCCCGGCCGAGTGCGGTCGGAACACCATCGCGACGCGCTTGCGCGGAAGATCTACGTTGGGTTCGAGGAGCGTACGGAGCACCTGTTCTTGGACGTTGCCATCGGGCGCTCCCGACATTTCCCAGGTCACCGACACCGTGCCGTCGTGGTAAAGGCGGTCTTGGCGCTCGTCGTAGGCCATCGGCCCGGCATCGCTCCAGTCGAGGCCGTGCGATTCGCCGAGCTCGGCGACCTCCTCGAGGTTGGCCTCGGCGGCCGGATCCCAGGCGCGGCGCATCAGCGCGGTGACTTCATCGGCGGTCATCGGCCGCGACCGCACCCCCGCCTGGGTCAACGCTCCGACGATCTGCGGGAGGCGGCGACCGATCTCGACCGCCTGCTCGGTGGGGTCCTTGCGACGCTCCGGGGTGGTCGCGCGGAAGGTGATCGCGCACCACGATTCCAGGCGCACGGAGTTCGAGGGCAGCGTCATGGCCAGCTCGGCCATCATGTCCTTGGCCATCTGCGGGGCTGTAGGCACGGTCAGTGTCCATACTTCGGCGGCGAGCCGGTTTCCGGTTTCGGGCACGGTGTCCAGGACAGGGGTGATGGCCTCGATGTCGGCGGTGCCGCCGAGGGTGGCCAGCAGCGTTCCCCAGCTGCCGACCCATCCGTCGATCATGGGCTGGTCGACGGCCAGAGAGCCCTGCGGCCAGCAGCGCACGACGACGGTGTAGAGATCCCAGTGCGGCATGTGCACCATGCCGAACGGGTAGCCGTCGGCGGCGACGGACTCATAGAGTTTCGACGGCGCGAGCAGGCCCGGCAGGGCGGCGCTGCCACGCTGGGAGAATCGGCCGCCGAGGTGAATGTTCTCGCGGCGCAGGTAAGTACGGAACCACTGCAGCATTTGGAATCCTCGCTCGTATCCGGTGCGGCCTTCGTGGCGCAGCGCCATCGGTGCCATGACTAGAAGCTCGATAACCAGCACCACCCCGGCCGCGAGCGGCCCGGCGATGAGAACGGTGAGCATGGCGATGACGAGTGCGCCGAAACCGGCCATCGTCAATCCCCACCCGAACCCCATCAGGCCCTCGTTACGGGGCCTGGTCCACAGCCCGTAGGTGCGGCGTTCGGTTTCCTGGATCGGGGTCATTGCGGCACCGCCTGTCGGTTAGTTACGCCGGTCGGGCGTGCGGATTCGGGTGGTGAGGCGGCGCTGGCGACCGCGGAATTGGCTGCGCGCATCCCGGCACCGACGGCCTTGGCCGCTCCAGCGGCCGCCGCCCCGACTGGCCCGGCCGCCTTGGCCGCCGCCCCGC
>NZ_JBSGCY010000225.1:0-6675 GCF_053602115.1 Nocardia sp. NPDC004582
AGCCAGACCAGCGGCGCCCGGCCGCCGCCGGGTACGGGTCGGTCCCACAGGGGTGCGCGGCGGGCTTCCGGCGGTGGCACCACACCGGCCGCCAGGGCGGCCCCTGAATCGATGTTCCGGTCGGCGGATCGGCGTTCCTTCATGGCTGCGGTCATGATGCCACTCCAGCAAGCAGGCGGCGATACGCGCGGCGTGTCTCGGCGGCCAGCTCGCTGTGCCGCACCAGCTCCCCCCGCGCGAGGTGTGCGTCATAGGGTATCTCGACGATCTCGTTCACCCAACCGTCCAAATGCTCGCGCAAATGTTCAGCGATCCGAGAATCGCTGCCGGGCAACTGATGTGAAACGACGATCGTGGTGTCGCCGACAATTCCGTCGCCGGGGCCCTCACCCTGCCCGCCGAACTGATCGTCGAGCCACTCCAGGGTGACCCGCAGCCGGTTGGCGGCGTCCACGCGCGCCGGAATCGCCAGCACCAGTGCGATATCGGCGTCCTCGAGCAGCGGGCGCAGGTGCCGGCTGGCGATCGGATTGCCGCCGTCGTAAACCGGGGTGTACCCCGACTCCCCGAGGGCGCGCGCGACGGTCAGGTAGGTGGCGCGACGGCGCAGCGGCGCGGGATCGCGCCACAGCAGCCCGATTCCGGACGTCGCCCGCGAGAGGCACTCCTTGAGCGGGGCGGGCTCGTCGTCGCCGCGGCCGTAGAGCCAGGCCTGCAGGCTGATCGGGCTCAAGTGCTCGTCAGCGCCGCGCAGCGCCAGGTCGCTGCCGGCGAAAGTGCCGTCCACGGCCACGGTTCGGTCACCGGCGGCGCCCAGCTCCCCCGCGATGCCGAGCGCGGTGGTCGTCGTCCCGGCACCACCGCAGCCGCCCACCACCAGAATCGGGCGCGGGGCGGGCCCGGCCTCGCCGGAATCGCCGCGGCGCTTGCGCAAGCGCACCACCGGAGTCTTGGAACGCGCGGCACGACCCGACGATTCGCCCACTTCGGGCACCTCGTCGAGCCAGCGGCTCCAGTCCTGATCCATCGTCTCCGCTCTCTTCTTATCCGGCCGGAACGCCCGCGGTGGGTCCATGGTCGCCGATGATCGCGGGGGCCGTCATCTCGTTGTACGCCGCCGCGACCGCGATCGGGTGAGAACCGGCTCCGGCGCCGGGTTCGCCGAGGGATTGCGCCGAGCCGCCATGGGAATTCAGCACATACAGGGCAACTCCGCCGACGATGGCCAGCAAAACAATGGCAACGATCAGGAAGGCGAGCGTGAGCAGCCGCCGATCCGGGAGACGTTGGGCGAGTGCGGGTTCGGGGGTCTCGACGGCCTCGCGCCACTGCGCGGAGGTGTCGATGGCCGGAATGGCGGGTTCACCACTGTCCGTGGGGAATTCGACGACGGTGTTGCCGCGGTAGCGCGGCGGCGGCGTGTAGGAACCGCTCTCGCCGGTCGCGGTCATCCAGTCCGACCAGGTCCCGTCGAAGCGATTGCGCCGCAGCACCGATTCGGGCACCGGCGGCAGTTCGACCTCGGGCTCGGTGTCGTGAATGTAGTGCGGGAAGCGGGCGGGACCGGCGCTCTCGTCGAAGGCGGGCGTCTCGGAGGCCGCGTCGCGACCGGGCGGTTCGGGGGTGGCCGGGTCGAGGGCCGGGTACCAGCGCGACTGTTTTTTGTACGACTTCAACATTCCCGCTGCGGGCACGTCGCTCGGCATCGTCTGACCCTCTCGGCGGTCGGTCGTGGCTGACGGTGTGTTGTCGTCGGTGATCGGTGGTACCGGGTGAGCCCGCCGTTACCACGTCGCCACCGGCTCCGCGTCCGAACGGTCCCGATCGGAAATTCTCTCGCATGAACAGGATTCCAACGACTCGACGCGCCGGACGACACTCCGTTCAATCCGCGCGCGTGCGCGAGTAGCAGGGTTCGTACGGTCCCGTGAACGCCACGCCGACGGGGCGGTCTTCCCTGCGATCCGAGCGGAATCTACATTAACAAGACCAAGAATTTTGGAGGTTTTGTGAAGACAGCAGATATCGTCGCGGTTGTGACCGGCGGCGCGTCGGGACTGGGCATGGCCACCGTGCGGGAACTGCACTCGGCCGGCGCGAAGGTCGTTATCCTCGACCTTCCCTCGTCCGACGGCAAGGCTTTCGCCGAGGAACTCGGCGAGCGCGCGGTGTTCGCCCCCGGCGACGTCACCAGCGAGGCGGACGTGAGCGCCGCGCTGGATGCCGCTCAGGAGCTCGGCACCCTGCGAATCGCGGTGAACTGCGCGGGAATCGGCAATGCCGTCAAGACCGTCGGCAAGCAGGGCGCGTTCCCGCTGGAGGCCTTCTCCAAGATCATCAACGTTAACCTCATCGGCACGTTCAACGTGATCCGCCTGGCCGCCGAGCGCATGTCCGCGGTCGAGGAGGCCGACGGCGAGCGCGGCGTCATCGTCAACACCGCCTCGGTCGCGGCCTTCGACGGCCAGATCGGCCAGGCCGCCTACTCCGCCTCCAAGGGCGGCATCGTCGGCCTGACCCTGCCGGTCGCCCGCGACCTGGCCTCGTTCAAGATCCGCGTCATGACCATCGCGCCGGGTCTGTTCCACACCCCGCTGTTCGCGACCCTGCCGCAGCAGGCCATCGACGCGCTCGGCGCGCAGGTGCCGCACCCCTCGCGCCTGGGTGACCCGGCCGAGTACGCCGCGCTGGTCCGCCACATCGTGGAGAACCCGATGCTCAACGGCGAGGTCATCCGCCTCGACGGCGCGATCCGCATGGCCCCGCGCTAACCAGCGGAATGGGCGGATGGATCAGGCGTGCGCCGCCTGCTCCATCTCCCAGGGGGCCTGCGGCAGCACCGCACCGGTCTCCAGCAGCGATTTGAGGTTGGCCAGCACCGCGGGCCAGCCGCTCGAAATGCCTTGTAGCATTTCCTCGTTCGGCAGATTCTCGTGGGTGACGGTGAGCCGGACGATATCCTGATGCGGCTCGATCAGGAACGTCACCACCGAGGGCGAACGCTCCTCCTGCGGGGAATCCTCGAAGGTGACGACCAGCCTGCTGGGCTGGTCGGCCTCGAGCACGGTGCCGACGACATCGAGCTTGCCGGAGCCGTCGACGCGGCGGTGTTCCCAGCGCGAACCCTCCTGCCAGTCCGACACATTCGCGTGGCCCCAGTACTGGGCGGTCAGATCGGCGTCGGTCAGTGCCTTCCACACCTGCTCGGCGCTGGCGCGGATATAGGTGACGTAGACGTAGTTCGGCACGGTGGTGGTCATCGCGTACTCCTCTGCCTGGTTCTTGATGGCGCGCAGGACATCCAGCCGGGGGCGGTCGAAAACGGAGATCCAGCGCTGTTCGATGTCGTGAATCGGGGTCGGATTGATGTAGTGCACCCGTTCGCGGCCCCGGCGTAGCACGGTGACCAGCCCCGCCCGCTCGAGAATGTCGAGATGCTGGGTCACCGACTGCCGGGCCATCGCGACCCGCTCGCACAGTTCGCGCAGCGTCTGACCGTTGTGCTCGCGCAGCCGGTCGAGCAGTTGGCGGCGGGTGGCGTCGGCCAGAGCCTTGAAAACCGTGTCCATGTCGGGTTCGGGTTGCACGACCCAAATTATGCAGGCATTTACCTGCATAAGTCAACGGGGGGTGGCGCGCACGCCGGGACGCACCCCCGGTTACGTGGGAATTTCGTTCTCGGACATGACAATCCGCGTTTCAGCCGTCAAGATGGTCAACGGCCTTCAGCCGAACCGACATCGTTGTCTCTTCAGCGCCTCCTGCCGTGGCGCGGACAGGAGTGCCCGTGGCGACCACGCCGCAGCCCTCACACCCCGTGCCCGTGGGCGAGGATCCCGCGTCCTCGGTGATCGTGGAGACGATCCCCCCGGCCCGCATCGGGACCCGGCTCGTGCACCCCGTCCTGCGCACCACACTGCAGCAGTTCCTGCGCGCCGGCGCCTGGGTCGCCGATCTCGGCCCGCGCCCGGCCCACCTGATCTTCCGGGTCACCCGCCTGTCCGAGCAGCCCGCCCGGGTCATGGGCACCCCGCGCGGCACCCGCCGCGAAACCCTGCGCTTCGAGCACTTCGAGGCCGAATGGCTGTGGAGCGCACCGGTTCCCGATCCGCGCGTGGACCGCGACGCCGCCATCCTCTACCTGCACGGCGGCGCGTTCATCGCGGGCGGCCTGCACAGCTACCGCCGCCACACCGCGCGTCTGGCCGCGCTGAGCGAGCTGCCGGTGCTGACCGTCGACTACCGCCAGCTGCCCGACGCGCACCCCAACGAGAGCCTCGCCGACGCGCTCACCGCCTACCGGCACCTGCTCGACGAGGGCTTCCCGCCGGAGAAGATCATCGTGGCCGGCGATTCCGCGGGCGGCGGTCTGGCGCTGCGCCTGGCGCTCACCCTGCGCGAACGGGAGCTGCCGCTGCCGGTGGCGCTATCGGTCACCTCGCCGTGGGCCGATTTCGATTCCACCGCCCGGCTCGCGCATCCCAACAGCCGCTCCGACGCGGTGCTGCCCGCGCTCGGACCCGACATGGTGGTGCGCCGCGGTATCGCGGTGGACGGCGACCTGGACCCGGCGTGGTCGGTGGTGAATCACGACTTCACCGGGCTGCCACCGATTTTCCTGCAGGTCGGGTCCCGGGAGATGCTGCTGACCGACGCGCTCGCGGTGGCGCGCCGGGCCGAGGCGGCGGGGGTGCCGATGCGCCTGCAGATCCGGCCCAGCGCGCCGCACACCCTCATCCACCTGGGCGCGGATCTGCTCGCCGACGGCCGCGACGCCGCCCGCGACGCGGCCGAGTTCCATCGTGCGATGATCGATCCGGGTCGCCTCGGCCGCAGCGCGGCCTGACCGCGCGCACCGGCGGCGGCCCGACCCCGCGATCCGAGAGGCTCCGATGTCCCAGCCCGACACCGCTTCCCGCCCCGCCGTCCTGGTCACCGGCGCGGCCGCCGGAATCGGCCGCGCCATCGCCGCCCGCTTCGCCCGGGAGGGCTGGACGGTCGGGCTCTACGACATCGACGCCGACGCGGTGGCCCGCACCGCCGCCGAGCTCGGCGGGCACACGATCACCGGCGCGTTCGACGTCACCGACGCAGCGGGCTGGGATCGGGCGCTGAAGGAATTCGCCGACGCCACAGGTCGTCTCGATCTGCTGGTCAACAACGCGGGCATCCTGGTATCGGGAGCGTTCGGCGAGATCGAGGTGGCACGCCAGCACCGCGTGGTGGACGTCAATGTGAAGGGCGTCCTCAACGGCTGCCACGCCGCGCTCCCCTATCTGCGCCGGACACCGGGCAGCCGGGTGATCAACCTGGCCTCGGCATCGGCGCTCTACGGCCAGCCCGGGCTGGCCGTGTACGGCGCGACCAAGGCCGCGGTCCGCAGTCTCACCGAGGCGCTCGACCTGGAGTGGCGACAGTACGGGATCACGGTCAGCGATCTGCTGCCGCTGTTCGTGGCGACCGAGATGATGACCGAGGTGAGCCGCGGCTCGAAATCGGCGACCACCCTCGGTGTGCGGCTGACCCCGCAGGATGTGGCGGAAGCGGTGTGGCACACCGCCTCCGGCCGCGGCCCGTTGCGTGGCCCGCACGTGCTGGTCGGACTACAGACCAAACTCACCGGTCTGGCGATGCGGCTGTCGCCGCCGTTCGTGACGCGCGCGATCGTCGGCTGGATCAGCAAGGCCGATTCGCTGCACTGACGCGGTCAGAGGGCGGCCATGTCGCCCACGACGAAGATGATCAGGCCCGCCGTCATCGCCAACGCGCCCGCCAGGCCGAGCGGCATGGTCCGGGCCTTCTCCGCGAATTCGTCCTCGATTCCGGTCAGCCAGTTGATGGTGTCCTTCGCGGCGATGAGTACACCGGCGCTCACCACCAGCCAGGCGGCCGTGATGTTCCAGCCGTCGGGCAGGTCCGAGAGCCGGGCGGCCCAGACCAGGCCGAGCACCAGCGCGCCCTGCAGGACGGCCCCGACGTGGGCGACGTTGAGATAGCGGGGTGCGGGCGGATTGCCCGTGCGCTGCCGCAGCGCGACCAGAGGATATCCCAGTAGCGTCCCGTAGGTGAGGGTCAACAGTCCGCCGATGATGAGGATCTTGTCCGTTGCCGTCATGACGACCCCTTCCGGATGGCTTCACGATAGAAGCGCCCGTCCGGGGTCGCCGGGGTTCGCCCGAATCGATGCCCGACCTTGATCCGGCATCAGCCGGTGGCGGTCCTCCCGCTCGCCGCGGTCCGCACGGCCAGGGCGAATCGCAGTTCGCCGCGGCGGGCGACGGACAGTTTGCGGTACACCCGAGTGAGGTGCTGCTCGACCGTGCTGGTGGTGATGTCCAGGGTTTCGGCGATATCGCGATTGCGGTTCCCGCTCGCGGCCAGTTCGGCGACGCGCCGCTCGGCCGGGCTCAGGGTCTCGAAGCCGTTGGCGCTCAGCGGGTCTCGCGATCCCGGAGCGGAGTCGACCTGCAGTCGGGCCAGGAGCGGTTCCGCGCCGGAGGTTTCGGCGAGCCGCGCCGCCTCACGCAGGGGCGGACGCGCCCGATCAGCCTCCCCGAGCGCGCGGTAGGCGGCCCCGAGATCGGCCAGCACGGTGGCCAATTCGAGTTCGTCGCCGCCGGCGCGGGCCAGCGCCGCCGCGCGCCGCAACAGGGTGACCCGGCGCAGCGGGTCGGA
>NZ_JBSGCY010000226.1:0-6663 GCF_053602115.1 Nocardia sp. NPDC004582
CCGTGGCGCGGAAACCGGGCGCCGCAACGATTCCCGGCAGACTGGCGGCACGCAACGCGCCGACGGCGGCGAAGCCAACCGTGACATCGGGCGCGGGGTCGGCGGCGGGACGGCTTCGGGGCGCGGAACCGGTTCCGGCGGTGCGATATCCGGTACCGGCGGACGTGGGGACGGCCCCCGTGGAGAGTCGGGGCGTGGGGCGCGCTCCGGGCGCGGCAGCGGCTCCAGGAGCGGGGGGTCCGGCTCCGGCGGGCTGGCGGAATCGCTGGTCGCGAAGGCCGGGCTCGCGGATGACGCGTTGCCGTGGGACGTGACGTCGATTCATCAGGCGCTGCTGGCGGGCATGCTGTCGCATATCGGCGTACGAGAGGCGGAGAGCCGGGAGTTCCTCGGGGCGCGCAATGCCAAGTTCATGATCTTCCCCGGGTCGGCGCTGGCGAAGAAGCCGCCGCGGTGGGTGATGGCGGCCGAGCTGGTGGAGACCTCCCGGTTGTGGGGGCGCACCGCGGCGCGGATCGAACCGGAGTGGGCCGAGCGGCTGGCCGGGGATCTGGTGAAACGCACCTACTCCGAACCGCATTGGTCGGCCAAGCGGGGTGCGGCGGCCGCCTACGAGCGGGTCACGCTGTACGGGATTCCGCTGGTGACCCAGCGGCGCGTCGATTTCGGCCGTATCGATCCGGAGCTGTCGCGGGAGCTGTTCATCCGGCACGCGCTGGTGCAGGGCGAGTGGCAGACCAAGCACGACTTCTTCGCGCGTAACCGCGAATTGCTCGAGGATGTGGCCGATCTGGAGCATCGGGCGCGGCGGCGCGACATCCTGGTCGACGATCAGGTGCTGTTCGAGTTCTACGACCGGCGCATCCCGTCGGACATCGTCTCGGTGCGGCACTTCGACAGCTGGTGGCGCAAGGCCCAGCGCACCGACCCGAATCTGCTCGACTTCACCGCTTCCACGGTGGTGAACGAGGACGCGGCCCTGCTGGATCCGACCTCCTACCCGGACAGCTGGCGCCAGGGTGAGCTGACGTTCCCGCTGACCTATCAATTCGAGCCGGGCCAGGCCGACGACGGTGTCACCGTGCACATTCCGATCGCCCAGCTGGCGCACGTCCGCTCGGTCGGCTTCGACTGGCTGGTGCCCGGGATGCGCGAGGAGCTGGCGGCGGCGTTCATCAAGACGCTGCCCAAGCAGCTGCGCCGCACCGTGGTTCCGGCGCCGGACTTCGCCAAGGCCGCGCTGGACCGCCTCACCCCGCGCGCCGAACCGCTGCGCACCGGCCTGGCGCGGGAGCTGTCGCAGCTCGGCTCGGTGACGATCGCCGCCGCCGTGCTGGACCCGGCCGGCCTGCCCGATCACCTGCGCATGACCTTCGCCGCCGTTGACCCGTCGGGCACCATCGTGGCGCGCAGCAAGAGCCTGGCCGAGCTGAAAACCCGTCTGGCCGAACAGGTCTCGAAGTCGGTGGCGCGCGCCAACAACGCCGCCGAGCGGGCCCCGGCCGCCGTGTGGACCTCCGAGTCGCTAGGCACCCTGCCGTCCGCGGTCAAACGCCAGGTCGGCGGACAGACCATTACCGGCTATCCGGCCCTGGTCGCCGAGTCCGAGGGGGTGGCGGTGCGGGTGCTCAGCTCGCCCGCCGAGCAGGCCACCGCCATGCGCACCGGCACCCGTGCCCTGCTGCTGGGCGCGATCACCACCAGCACCCGCGCCGTCACCGCGGGCCTGCCGCCCACGGATCGGCTCGCGCTGAGCCAGAATCCGTACGGCACCCTCGATGCCCTGGTGGAGGACTGCCGCGCCTGCGCCGCCGACGAGCTCATCGCCGCCGAGGGCGGGCCGGTGCGCAGCCCCGAGCAGTTCCAGGCCCTGGTGGAGAAGGTCCGCCCGCGGTTCACCACCGCCGTGGCGAATATCGTCCGCTCGGTGGTTCCGGTACTGGCCGAAGCGCATCGGGTGCGCGCCGTCCTCGCCGACTCCCGCGACCGCGACGCCACCGACGATGTAGCCCACCAGCTCGACGATCTGATCTTCCCCGGCTTCATCTCCGAATGGGGCAGCGCCCGATTGCGGGAACTGCCACGGTATCTGGAGGCCGCCCGGCTGCGGCTGGAGGCGCTGCCCGCCGCCGCCAACCGGGACCGCGCGGGCATGGCCGAGCTCGATCGCGTGCACGCGGCCTATGACCGGCTGGTGGCCAACCTCCCGGAGGACCGTCGTGGCGGTCGCGACATCGTCGAAATCTGGTGGATGATCGAGGAACTCCGGGTGAGCCTGTTCGCCCAACAGCTCGGCACCCCGTACCCGGTCTCGGCGAAGCGGATCGAGAAGGCGATCGACGCCGCGCGCCGCCCACCGCAGAAGCGCTGACGAATACGCATCGGAAGCGCGGTCGGATACGGATCGGTCCGGCTCCGAATTGCTCGGGGCCGGACCGTGAATCGATAGGATGCGGGGTGCTGTGCCCCGGCGGCTCGTTCGGCTATTCCGCGGCCGCTGCGACCGCGTGCTCGTCGCGGTGCTTGCGCAGATCCGCGATCTCGCGCTCGAAATCCTCGGCGGAACTGAAGGATCGATACACCGACGCGAAACGCAGGTAGGCGACCTCGTCCAGATCGCGCAGCGGTCCGAGGATGGCCAGGCCGACCTCGTGGCTGGGCACCTCGGGGGACCCCTTGGCCCGCACGGCATCCTCCACCTGCTGGGCGAGCAGGTTCAGGGCATCGGAGTCGACCTCGCGGCCCTGGCAGGCGCGGCTGACGCCGCGGACCACTTTCTCGCGGCTGAACGGCTCGGTGACACCGCTGCGCTTGACCACCGACAGGATGGCGGTCTCGACGGTGGTGAACCTGCGCCCACATTCCGGACAGGCACGTCGCCTCCTGATGGCGGTGCCTTCCTCGGCCTCACGCGAGTCGACCACCCTCGAATCGGGATGGCGGCAGTACGGGCAATGCATCCGGGATCCTTCGTCGATGCCTGGGTTCCACAGCAACCTCGAGCAATCTCGAGGATACCGTGGCGGACGCGGTCGGCGGCGTCCGCCCGGGTCGGCGGCGGAGAATCAGGCCGTCAATCGCCATTGCGAGGTCATGTCGGCGAGCAGGTCCGGCAGCCGCTGGACGAGCCGCCCGTGGACGAGTTTGGCGGAGAACGGTTCGGCCAGAACCGGTCTCGCCACCGCCGGGTTCGCGCACAGCTCCAGATAGCGCGGCAGCAGGTCGCCGGTGATGTAGGTCCACCGCGTGTCGCGGTCGGCCCAGTTGAAGTCCGGCAGTGGGGCCCGCAACGACATGGTCCCCGCCGTCAGGGTGGTGGGCGCGAACACCCCGGGCGCGCGCACCCCGGGGACGGCGGCCTTCCCCGCGATCGTGCTGACGTAGGTCAGCACCCGGCCCATGACCCCGCGACCGTGCGAGGTGACGTCCCACTGGTCGGCGATGATCTGGTTCTGTTCCCGGTCGGTCATACGCAGCGCGGCGTCGGCGAGCCCGTCCTGGGTGCCGCCGGCGATGTCCCGCCAGGCCGTGATGGCGTTCTCGTCGAGCACCCCGGCCTGGTACATCTCCTCGACGCCGGCCTCGCCCGCGGCGGCGTACGCCTCGTGCATGGGCACCTGGTCGATGAAGATGTGCTTCTGCATGATCATCAGCCGGGTCTGGTACCAGGCCAGATCGTCGGCGGTGAGCCGCTCCCCTTCGGTGCCCAGGGCGCGGATGTCCGAGGGCAGGATGTCCAGCAGCGGCTCGGGCGTGCCGCGCAACAGGTCGGCCACCGCGTCGCCGAGCTGATGCAGGCCCGGCACGCTGACGATCGCGGAGACATCGCCCATATCGAAGAAGCCCGAGGCGAAGGAGCCGCCCGCCAGCCCGGCCAGGCCGGTCCACCAGTACTCCGGGTGAGAGTTGTTCAGCCGCAGGTAGTTCACGTACACCTGGGTGAAGGTGGCCGTATTGGCCGCGACGCCGCGCCCGGGATCCCACCCGGCCAGATCGATCTCGGCATTGTGGGTGGCGACCACCAGCCAGTACTGGTGCAGCAGCGTGGCGTAGCGCCGCGGCTGTACCCCCGCCGCGCGTGCGGCGTCGAGCGCGCCGCGCAGGGTGTCGGGGTCCAGGGGCAGGGCGGGATTCAATCCGCCGCCCGCCGCACCGTCCCCGTTCACCGATGGCAGATCCAGATATTCGGCGTACGCGGACTCCGCGTGCACCGCCGGTGCGGTCACCAACCCGAACATCAGGCAGGTGAGCACACCGGCCACCCGAACCAACCCTCGAACTCTCGGCATTACGCCCCCTGTCGCTCACGCGCGGGCCGATGCCCGACCGGCGCGGATGTAGCCTCTGTCACATCCAGGGGGACGCTAGCAACACGTTTCAGTTTTCAATCTGCAATTTCGGCCACCCCACTGGCCGGGGATCCCTATCCCGAATACCTGCTATGACCTGGCAACCGCCTGAGCAGCACCGTCGCTATCGCACCGGCGGCTGCACCAGCTGCACCGCCGGCGGCGTGGTCTGCGAATCGAAGTCGCCGGAGCGTAATTGCGCGAGGCCGATCAGTCCGGCCACGGCCAGAGCGCTCACCAGCGCGGTGATCGCGAGCGCCGCGAAACCGGTCCGGGCCCGCTGCACACGGTCCAGCGGATGCATTCCGCGGGCGCGTCCCACGGCGTGTCGCACGACGACATGATCGGTTCGAACACCCGCGCGAGGCATCGGCCGGACTCGCGCGCGGCAGGGGCGGCGGTCGAGAACGGGGCGTGCCGCGCCCTCGTCCGGGGTAACCGGGGACCGATTCGAACGCAGCTCCCAGGGGAGGCTGTCGAATCCCAAATCGCTTTCCAGAGTGTCGATCTCGCTGACCATGGCGCGCATCGAAGTAACCTCCAAAGTAGGGCGGGCCGCAGGGTGCTGGACAACTGACTCGATCATGTGTTCGATGAACTGATGTTCGAATTTCTACCACGGCCCGCCGGGGATGTCACTGATTTCCGCGACATGCGTCGAACAGATGTTTGATCACACGCGTCACACGGTCTACAGTCGAGTCACGAGTTGCCCGGACGTACGACACGGCGCGTGCGGGAACGAATTCCGGTGAGCGACAGCAGTGAACGGAGGACGGCGGCGGTGAGCGAACACGGCGGCGTGGACGGTGAGAACGGACCCCTTGGTCCCGAAGGTAACGGCCCCCTGTCCGAATCCTCCGGCGCCGGCGCCGATCTGACCGTGCGCCAGCGCCGGGTCCTGGAGGTCATCCGCACCTCGGTGCACGACCGCGGCTACCCGCCCAGCATCCGGGAGATCGGCGATGCCGTCGGCCTCACCTCCACCTCCTCGGTGGCGCATCAACTACGGGCGCTCGAGCGCAAGGGCTACCTGCGCCGCGACCCGAATCGCCCACGCGCCGTGGACGTCCGGGGCCTGGACGAGACGGCGGTGCGCGCCACCGCCGGGGTGTCCCAGCTGCGCGCGATCAATGCCGAGGCCGAGTCCTCCGACGATCACCCGATCCCGACCTACGTCCCGGTGCTGGGCCGGATCGCCGCCGGTGGCCCGATCCTGGCCGAGCAGGCGGTGGAGGACGTCTTCCCGCTGCCGCGCGAACTGGTCGGCGAGGGTTCGCTGTTCCTGTTGAAGGTCGTCGGTCAGTCCATGATCGACGCGGCCATCTGCGACGGCGACTGGGTGGTCGTGCGCCAGCAGAACGTGGCCGACAACGGGGACATCGTGGCGGCCATGATCGACGGCGAAGCCACCGTGAAGACGTTCAAGCGCACCGGTTCCCAGGTGTGGCTGATGCCGCACAACCCCCTGTTCGAGCCGATTCCGGGCAATGACGCCCAGGTTCTCGGCAAGGTCGTCACGGTCATCCGCAAGATCTGACCGTGCCGCACTGTCGTGACTCGGTGGCCGCCCCGCAGACCGGCCGCCGGGTCACGACAGTCGCTTTCGCGGTGATCGGCCGCTTTCGCAGTGGTCGACCGGGTTCTCAGTGATCGACCACGCCGTTCCACACCGCGTGCGCGCCCGTATCCCCGGCCCGGAAGGTCTGCCAGGTAGCGGCCGCGCCGGCGGCCAGCGCGACCACCGCGATCACGGCCACCAGCACCCGGCCCAGTGGCCGTTCCCGCCGGGCCCGCAGCTGCGCGAAGGCGACCAAGGCGGCCGAAATCAGTAGTGGCGCAACGAAGTACGGCATCTGCCGCCCGATCCGCGCGTGTTCGTCGATCGCCGGCGGCATGCCCAGCCGACTCTGGAACCACTCCCCCGCATCGACCGTGATCGGGGTCAGCGCGGTCACCACGACGGCCAGCACCACGGTGAGCCAGATCAGCCGGGCGCGGGCCGCGGGCCACAGCGCGCACAGGATCAGCAGGCCCGCGGTCAGCGGGACCAGCACCACCACCGCGTGCACCAGCAGGACATGGGCGGGCAGCCCATTGATTGTCGACATGTATCGGCTCTTTCGAACTCGGTGAATGCCCGGCGTAATCGGTACAACGTACGCCGGGCCCGACCGGTTCGATCACGAGCCGCGGTCAGTCGGTTTCGGCCGGCTCCACGAAGCGGGTGAGCAGCTGCGTGGGCGCTTCGTCGGCCGGGGCCGCCGTGGCGACCGCTTCGGCGACTCGCGGGGCCGCGGCCTCGGCGGGCGCC
>NZ_JBSGCY010000227.1:0-6537 GCF_053602115.1 Nocardia sp. NPDC004582
CGCATGGGGCCCAGGCCCTGCCCGATCATGACGTTCGGAATGCCGTGGCGCTGAGCGGCTTCGAGCAGGTTGAGGGTGCGATGCGCCTGATAGAGTCCGGGTGTCCATGGCCGAGGGCGTGCGTGGACCGATGTTCGCGGGCTGGACCGATGCCGCACTGGCCCAAGGCGATCCGGCGTGGGCGCGGGCCCTGTTCGGAGCGATCTCCGGCCCGGCCGCCCGTGATGCCGATTCCGACAAGCTGCGCGCCCTGTTCGCGCTCCAGCCTGACGCCGATCAGGTGCGTTACCTGCGCGGCCTGGATTCCAGCTGGCTCGCCGAGATCGAATCCCTGTTGCGCGCCATGCCCCGGCAGTGGCCCGGCCCGATGGCCGAGCACGTGCTGCGGCTGCTCACCGAGCGCGCTCAGCTGTGCGCCGACCGGCCGGGTGCGCCCAGCCTGGTGCCCGGCTCGTATCGGACGCTGTTCCGCGCGGCGTCCGCCCACTTCCCGGTGGAGCTGGCCGGGATGGTGTCCGGTCTGGCCCGCCGCTGCGCGGATCCGTACTGGGAGCAGGCTTTCGACCAGCTCGCCCATGACCTCATTGAACGCAAGACGATGCTCGAGGAGTTGCAGTGACCATTGCTCAGGAAGTCACCATCGCTCAGGAACCGGACGCCCTGCTGCGCCCGCACGCCGAACAGGCCTTCGCCGACGAGCTGAAGGCCCTGGCCGCGGCCGACGACCGCCCGCGGCCGCCCTCCTGGAACCTCTCGCCGTGGGCGGTGGTCACCTATCTGCTGGGCGGCACGCTGTCCGACGGCACCGTGATCACGCCCAAGTACGTGGGCCCGCGCCGGATCATGGAGGTCGCGGTCGCCACCCTGGCCACCGACCGCGCGCTGTTGCTGATCGGCGTGCCGGGTACCGCGAAAACCTGGGTGTCGGAACATCTCTCGGCCGCCATCGCCGGGCACTCGACGCTGCTGGTGCAGGGCACCTCCGGCACCGCGGAGGAGGCCATCCGCTACGGCTGGAACTACGCCCGGCTGCTGGCCGAAGGACCGAGCGAGGCGGCGCTGGTGCCCTCGCCGATCATGACCGCCATGCGCGCCGGCTCGATCGCCCGGCTCGAGGAGCTCACCCGCATCCCGTCGGATGTGCAGGACGCGCTGATCACGGTGCTGTCGGAGAAGACATTGCCGGTGCCGGAACTGGGCACGGAGGTGCAGGCGGCCAAGGGCTTCAATGTGATCGCCACCGCCAATGACCGCGACCGCGGCGTCAACGAGCTGTCCTCGGCGCTGCGCCGCCGGTTCAACACGGTGGTGCTGCCGCTGCCGGCCGGGGAGGACGAGGAGGTCTCCATCGTCACCCGCCGCGTCGAACAGCTCGGCGTCGCACTGGAACTGCCCGCCGTGCCCGCGGCCGCCGAGGAGATCCGCCGCGTGGTGCGGGTGTTCCGCGAACTGCGGTCGGGCATGACCGAGGACGGCCGCACCAAACTCAAGTCACCGACCGGCACGCTGTCCACCGCCGAGGCGATCTCGGTGATCACCAATGGCATCGCGCTGGCGGCGCACTTCGGCGACGGCGTGCTGCGGCCCGCCGATATCGCGGGCGCGGTGCTGGGCGCGGTCATCAAGGACCCGGTCGCCGACCAGGTGGTGTGGACCGAATACCTGGAAGCCGTTGTGCGGCAGCGCCCGGACTGGGCCGACTTCTACCGCGCCTGCCGCGAGGTGCACGAGTGACGGCCGCCACGATTCCCGCCGATACGGCCGAGACCACCCGGCCGAGCGAGACCGTGGCCGCCACCGCGGCCACGGGCCCGGCCGAGACGCGGGTGTTCGGTATCCGCCACCACGGCCCCGGTTCGGCGCGCTCGCTGGCGCTGGCGCTGGCGCGGTTCCGTCCCGACGCCATCCTCATCGAGGGCCCCTCGGACGCCGATCCGCTGACCGGTTACGTCGCGGCCGAGGGCATGTCGCCGCCGGTGGCCCTGCTCGCCTATCAGCCCGACAGTCCCGCCAAGGCCGCGTTCTGGCCGTTCGCGACCTTCTCCCCGGAGTGGGTGGCGCTGCGGTACGCGGCGGAACACGGTGTGTCCGTGGGCTTCTGCGATCTCCCCGCCTCGATCTGCCTGGCCGTGGAGGACGAGCCGGGCGATCGGACCGACCCGCTCGGCATCCTGGCCTCGGCCGCCGGCTACGACGACGCCGAACGCTGGTGGGACGCCATCGTCGAATCCGCTTCGGACGCCGATATCTTCCCGGCGGTCAACGAGGCGATGGCCGCCCTGCGCGAACACGCGGAGGATCTTCCGGAGGTCGTGGATCTTCCGGAGGTCTCGGAGGAATCCGATTCCGTTGTCCCGGCCGAGGGGTCCGTGGCAACGGCGGAAGAGCCCTTCTCGGCCGCCACCGCGCGGATCACGGTGGACGCGCACACCCTGCGGCGTGAGGCGCATATGCGCCAGATCATGCGAAAAGCCCTGAAGGACGGGGCGAAACGGCTGGCCGTGGTGTGCGGGGCGTGGCACGCGCCCGCGCTGGAGGGCAAGCTGGGCCCGGCCGCGGCCGATGCCCGGCTGCTCAAGGGGCTGCCCAAGGGCAAGGCCACGCTGACCTGGGTGCCGTGGACGCATTCGCGGCTGGCGAGCTCATCCGGTTACGGCGCGGGCATCACCTCCCCGGGCTGGTACCACCACCTGTTCACCGAGACCGACCAGCCGATCGCGCGCTGGCTCACCAAGGTCGCGGGCACCCTGCGCGCCCACGATCTGCCGGTGTCGAGCGCGCACATCATCGAATCCATCCGGCTCGCGGAGACTCTCGCGACGCTGCGGGAGCGGCCGCTGGCCGGGCTCTCGGAGGTCACCGAGGCCACCCGGTCGGTGCTGTGCGACGGCGATGAGACCCTGTTGCGGCTGGTCAGCACCGAACTGGTGGTGGGCGAGGCGCTGGGGACGGTGCCCGAGGGCACTCCGACGGTGCCGTTGGAGGCGGACCTGCGGGCTCAGATCAGGACGCTGCGGCTCAAACAGCAGGCCCTGGAGCGCACCGTGGACCTGGATCTGCGCACCGACGGCGGATTGGCGAGATCGCGCCTGCTGCACCGGCTCCGGCTGCTGGGCATCGGGTGGGGCCGCTTGACCGACAGCCAGGTCCGCAACGCGGGCACCTTCCGCGAGACCTGGACCCTGCGCTGGCGGCCGGAACTGGCGATCTCGATCGTGGAGGCGTCACGCTGGGGCACCACCCTGCGGTCGGCCGCCGAGGCCAAGATCCTCGACACCGCCCGGGATCCGGACGCCACCGTCGGGCAGGTGGCGTCCGCGCTGGAAGAGGCGCTGCTGGCCGATCTCGGCGGGGCCACCGACGGTCTGATCGCGCGGTTGGAGACGGTCGCGGCCCTGGATCACGATGTCACCCACCTGATGTCGGCGCTGCCCGGCCTGCTGCGCATCGCCCGCTACGGCGATGTCCGCGGCACCGACGGCGCGGCGCTGACCCGGGTGGCGGACAGTCTGCTGGTTCGCAGTTGCGCCGGGCTGCCGGGTGCGGTCACCGGACTCGACGCCGACGCGGCCGCTGCGCTGCGCACCCGGATCGACGCGGTGCATCTGGCGCTGTCGCACCGCGACGACGAATGGGCCTCGGGGACTTGGCTGTCCACCCTCGAGACGCTGGCCGACCGCGACGACGTCAACGGCGGCATCGTCGGCCGGGCCGTGCGACTGCTCTGCGACGCCGAGCGCATCGGCGGCGAGGAGTCCGGCCGCCGACTATCCGCGGCCCTGTCGGTCGGCCGCACCGCCCCGGACAAGGCGGCCTGGATCGACGGCTTCCTCGGCGGCCGCGGTCTGCTGCTGGTGCACGACCGAAACCTGTTGTCGCTCATCGACGACTGGCTGTGCGGGCTGGACGAGGACCAGTTCGTCGCCACCCTGCCCCTGCTGCGCCGAACCTTCGGCGCGTTCGAGGCCGGGGAGCGGCAGGCCATCGGCCAGGCCGTCCGCCACGGCGCGCCGGCGGCTTCGGCCACCGACAGCACGGATTACGACACGGCCCGCGGCGCGCTGGCTATGCAAGCGGCCGCCGAGATCCTCGGGCTGGCCCGATGAACCCGCGCGGCAGCGGCGCAACCAGCCCGCGAAGCGGTGGCCGGATGAGTCCGCGCAATGGTCGCCGGATGGGCCCGCACAGCAGCGGGCGGAACGGGCGGTGGAGCATTTCGCCGCAGCCGCAGCCCAAGCGCGGGCCGGCGCTCCGGCTGGTGCGGGGACTTCGACCGCGCACGTCAGGCGACTCCTTGTGGGACCCAAACAGCTACGACACCGATACATCCAGGGGCAGGGCATGAACGAGATCGACGAAGCGCAGCGGCGGCGGTGGCGGCTGGTGCTCGGCAGCGCCGGGGAGGCCGGGCTCGGGGGCGGGGGCCTGCGCGGCGCCGACGATCAGGCGATGGACCGCGCGCTGGGGTCGCTCTACGACTCCGGGCAGGGCGGGAGCGGGCGGCGCTCGGGCGGGCTCGGCGGGTCCGCGCCGCAGGTGTCGCGGTGGCTGGGCGATATTCGCCGCTACTTCCCCTCGACCGTGGTGGAGGTGATGCAGCGGGACGCCGTGGATCGGCTCAACCTCACCGAGTTGCTGCTCGAGCCGGAGCTGCTGGAGGCGGTCGAACCCGACGTGCACCTGGTCGGAACGCTGCTGAGCCTGAACCGGGTGATGCCGGAGACCACCAAGGCCACCGCGCGCATGGTGGTGGAGAAGGTGGTCAAGGAGATCGAGCGGCGGATCGCGGCGCAGACCGTGGCCGCGGTGGGCGGGGCGCTGAACCGGGCGGCCCGGGTGTCGCGGCCCAAGCTGCGGGACATCGACTGGGACCGCACGATTCGCAAGAACCTGGCCAACTATCTGCCCGATCACCGGACCGTGGTGCCCGAGCGGCTGGTCGGGTACGGCCGCAAGGCGCAGGCGGTGAAGCGGGACGTGGTGCTGGCCATCGACCAGTCCGGCTCGATGGCGTCGAGTGTGGTGTACGCGTCGGTGTTCGGCGCGGTGCTGGCGTCCATGCGGTCGCTGCGTACCTCGCTGGTGGTGTTCGACACCGCCGTCGTGGATCTCACCGAGAAGCTGTCGGATCCGGTCGAGGTGCTGTTCGGCACCCAGCTGGGCGGCGGCACCGATATCAATCGGGCCATCGCCTATTCGCAGTCGCTCATCACCCGCCCGGCCGATTCGCTGTTCGTGCTGATCTCCGATCTCTACGAGGGCGGGGTGCGGGCCGAGATGCTGCGGCGCATTCGCGCCATGAAAGAGTCGGGGGTGCAGGTGGTGGTGCTGCTGGCGCTGTCGGACGAGGGCGCTCCGGCCTACGACCGCGACAACGCGGCGGCGCTGACGGCCCTGGGTGTGCCCGCTTTCGCGTGCACGCCGGACAAGTTCCCGGACCTGCTCGCGGTGGCACTCGACCGCGGCGATGTTGGGACGTGGGCACACAACACGTTCCGCGGGCAGCCATAATAGGTGCGCTTGAGATTGGAAGCGCCTGATGTTCGCGGCCCGTCTCGTTCTGGACTGAGCGGAGCGGGGGAGCGAAGCGGAGGAGCGGAGGGAGGGAAGAACGAGACCTCCAGGGCCGCGAACCCGCCCGTAGCGAAGCGGAGGGCAGAAATTACGGAAGCGGGTGCTTGGTTTGCGCTCTGGTGATGTGTTCGCCGGCTACGTCATCGAACGCGAGCTCGGCCGCGGCGGGATGGGCTCGGTGTATCTGGCCAAGCATCCGCGACTGCCCCGGATGACCGCCCTCAAGCTGCTCAACCAGGAGATGTTCTCCGACAACGAGATTCGCGCCCGCTTCATCCGCGAGGCGGATCTCGTCGCCCGGCTGGACCACCCGAATATCGTCACCGTGTACGACCGCGGTGACGAGGGCGAACAGCTGTGGATCTCGATGCAGTTCATCGACGGCGTGAACGCCTCCTCGATCAGCCCCGGCACGCTGCCGCCGCTGCGGGCGGTCCAGATCATCACCGAGACCGCCAAGGCCCTCGACTACGCGCACGGCCTCAATGTGCTGCACCGGGACGTGAAGCCCGCCAATATCCTGCTGGCCCGCTCGTCGTCCAAGACCGGCTCCAGCGAACGGGTCTACCTGACCGACTTCGGCATCGCCCGCCTGCGGGACGACACCGGGCATCTGACCCAGACCGGCACCGTCACAGCCACTCTCGCCTACGCCTCCCCCGAACAGCTGACCGGCGCGTCCCTCGACGGCCGCTCCGACCAGTACTCGCTGGCCTGCACGTTGTTCCAGTTGCTCACCGGCGCGGTCCCGTTCGAGGGCACCAGCCCCGCCGCCGTCATTCGCGGCCACCTGCAGCAGCCGCCGCCCCCGGCCAGCCCGCTGCGCCAGACCCTGCCCCGCGCCATCGACGCCGTCCTGGCCAAGGCCCTGGCCAAGCGCCCCGCCGACCGCTACCGCTCCTGCGTCGAATTCGCCACCGCCGCCGAACGCGCCCTCTCGGCCCCGGCCACGCCGCCGCGGCC
>NZ_JBSGCY010000228.1:0-6183 GCF_053602115.1 Nocardia sp. NPDC004582
GCCGCGGAGCGGGCCGCCGAACTGGCAGTCGACGAGCTTGAGATCGATGACATCGAGGCCACCCACGACCAGGCCGCGACCGAGCCGGAAGCCGACGAGTGGCCGCTGAGCCCGAGCCAGCAGCAGCCGCTGGACCTGCCATACCCGGAACTGGGAGAGGTCGAGCGGGCGGTCCGATTGAATACGGACCTGAACCGGATCCGCGCCCGGATCGGCGAGTTGCGAACGCAGATCATGGAGCACGCCACGCCTCAGCAGCAGGCGATCGAGCCCATGGTCTCGGCCATGCGCCAACGCATGGACGAGCTGCGCCCGCTGGTGATTTCGGCCCGGGAAGCCCGCGACGCGTGGGAGGCCGCCGAGTTCGACGCCATCGCCGCAGAAGACGCCTACAACACTGCGGTGCAGGCGAACCCGGCCGCCGCTGATGAAGCGTTCATCGCATCCGTGCGCGAGAAGATCGAAGCCACCGACGACCCAGGTTTGCGAGCCCGGCTCACCGAGCAGCTGGACCTGTACCAGGCCGAGGCGAGCACGATCGATTCCGATGTCGCGTGGGCGAAGTTCACCGCCGCGGAAGCCCGGCGCGGTGCCGAAGTGCTGCGCGCGGAGTTCGAGCAAGCCCAGCAGGCACTCGACGCGGCGGCCGGTGGGAAGCCGGTCCCCGACGAGGCCCAGGTGCACGACTGGCGCGACATGGCTGAACAACTGGCCATGGACGAGCTCAACGGGCTGCGCGCCGACGCCGCCCAGCTCGAAACCCACGCCCTGCGCGCCGAACGCCGCGCGGTCGCCGAGCTGGTCAACGACGGCGGAGTCACCGAAGCCGGAGCCCGCTGGGAGCTGCAGAACCGCTACAACGAGCCCACCAGCGAGACCACCGAGGAAGCCGTCGCACGCCCTGCGATCGAGCCGGCGACCCTGCCGCCGAGCGAAGAGGTCGCCCGCGAGGCGGCAACCGAAGCCGCTGTGGCCGAAGCCGATTCCGGCGTGGCCGCTGGCGGCGATCCGGTCACCGATCCCGAGTTCGCCCGCGAGCAGCTGGTCCGCGAGCAGATGCAGGCCCAGCCGATCCGGATGCGCACCGATGCCGATCTCGACGCGCTGGTCCGGCGTCTGCGCCGGGCCGCGGACCGAAGCGACGACTTCACGGTGTGGCCGCCAGACGCCACACAGCCCACCCAGGCCGACCAGGTGCGCGCGGAACACGCTGCGCTTGCCGACCAAGTCGAGGCGATCGAAGCGGCCCAGGCCGCGCAGCAGGCCGCCGCGCTCGCCGAGCAAGCTGTCTCCGACGCTCGCGGCGCGACCGGACAGGCCAGAACCGAGCTCGACGCGACGTCCACGCTGCGCCGCGGAACCCGCCGGACAGCGCAGCAACGCGTCGACGATCTCGAAACCGCGCAGCGGACCGCCGAAACCGCGCACACCGCCGCCCTCGCCGATATGCGGGCCGCCGTGGACACCGCGCGCGCCGCGGGCGCCCCACAGCCGCAATGGGAAACGCTGCTGCGCCGCGCAGCCGACACCGCTGCACTCGCCGCCGAACTCGCGGCCGCCCAAGAAGCCGATAGGCGCGAGCAGGAGCGCCGGGCCCGCGCCGAACAGCGTGCCGCGAAGGCTGCGCGCGAACTGAGCGCCGCCCTGGCCGAACGCGACCGGCGCGCAGCCCTGTCGCCCATGGACTCGGCGACCGAGCACGCCATCCGCGAGGCCCGCACCAGCAACCGGCCCAGCCGCGCCGCCGACCTCACCGCGCAGCAGCAGGCCGCCCTAGCTCAGCAGGCCGAGGCCGAGCGGCAACAGGGTCGTGACCTGGGCCCCGAGGTCTAAAAAGCGATTGATAGCACTTAGGTCTGAGTGATAGCATTGATATCACCACCGAGGGAGTGCCATCACCATGAAGAACGTGACCATCCGCAACCTGTCCGACGAAGTACACCGAGCCATCCACCAGCGCGCGGCCGCGCATGGCCGCAGCGCCGAGGCGGAACTACGCGCGATCATCACCGATGCCGTGCAGCCGCCCGAGCGGATCAGACTCGGCTCGCTCTTGGCCGGCATCGGCCGAGACATCGAGCTGACCGACGAGGAGCACGCCGCTCTCACCGCCCGCGACCGGAGCCCGGCCGAGCCCTTGGAGTTCGACTAGTGATCATTCTGGACACCAACGTCATCAGCGAACCGCTGCGCAAGGCCCCTGAGCCGCGCGTAGTCGACTGGATCGACGCCCAGAACATCGAGACCCTGTACCTGTCCGCCGTCACAGTCGGCGAGCTGCGCTACGGCATCGCCGCGATGCCCGAAGGCCGCCGCCGCGATCTGCTCGCCGAGCAGCTGGAGAACCGCGTGCTGCCGCTGTTCGCCGGTCGCGTGCTCGCCTACGACCTCGCGGCCACTGCGGAATACGCCCGCCGCATGTCCGCCGCCCGCGCGGCAGGATTCGCCATCGCCACCGCCGACGGCATGATTGCCGCCACGGCGGCCGCCGCAAACTTCACCGTGGCCACCCGCGACACGTCGCCGTTCGAGGCCGCCGGAGTGCCCACTATCGACCCGTGGCAATAGTCCCCGGCCACAAGCCTTTTCATGCACCACTGATAGGAACAGACATGATCAACACGGCGAAGCTGACCGAGATCGAGGCAGCGCTGACCAATGACACACTGACCAACGCCGAACTTGTCGAGCAGCTGCACGCCGCGGGCCTCCCGGAGGTGGCGCGCGTAGTGGCGCAGGCGATGCGATGACCGAGACCGCCCCGCCCAGAGTCCACCTACCGTCAGGATTCTTGCCCGTGGGGAAGAAGGTCCGCGCCGCGTGCTACTTCGGCTACACCACCACGCCGCGGGCGGACGCCGATCGCGCACTGCGAGCCTTGCTGGACGATCGCAGGTGGACCCCACCCATATGCGCGGTGTGCGACTTCGACCACCAGGGCTATCCCGGCCGAGACTGGGCCAAGCTGCGGGACTGCGGCATCGAGATTCTCACTGATCCGGCGACCGGTGGAACGTTCCTGGTGTGCCGGGACATGCCAGCGTCCTGCCGCGAACGCGGGGAACAGAGGTTGCGGGAGATGACCCGCGCTTTTGACGAGGAGTTCCCAGGCTGGGCGCGGCCCCGCTAGTTGTGGGCATCGCGCACGCGCGGGGTGATTACCCACGGATCCAACAATTCCGGTCTCAGTGAGCGAGGTTGCGCCCGGCGCGCGGCGAACGAGTGCAAGCTGCGCGCCGGGCCGCGGCCGGGCGTAATTCCCTATGTGTCGAGTTGTCCCATCGGATCGTTTTCCGACACTTAGAGGTCTTTGTCGTCGAGATCGTCGTCGAAATCGGGGTTATCGGAAGTCTGAGCGCCGCTCATCGTCCCGAACCAGCCCGGCGGAACTGGAGTCACTTCCAATGAGCGCACGTCGATGTGCGAGTCGGTGGTGCAGCGCCACATCGGGCCCGTCTCGCCGTCGCACAAGGCCCGGATCGCGGCGTCGGCGTGGTAGGCCCACCACGAGCTCATGGTGTCCTCGCGGTTGGCGCGTTCCCATTCTCGCCACAGCGCGTGCAGCCGAACGACGACCGGCTTGTGTCGCCACCATTGCTTGCAGAAGATCTTGCCCTTGCCGCCGCCCTGCTGTTTGAACGCGACCGATTGGACGAGCCAATCCTCTACCCACTCGGTGACGTTGTTGTAGACGTCGACGACTTCCTCAGTGGCTTCCGTGCTGGTCACAGCTTCACCTTCTGACCGGGATCGTATTTCGCGCGGGAACGCTTGATGGCCGCCGCGTCCGGCCGTTCGGTCCACCAGGCTTTGCGCACCAATACCGGCTGGTTGCCGGTGCTCATGATCACGGCCCGGTCCTTGTCCAGCTCGGCCAGCATGGACACCGGCACCGCGAGCTCGGCGCTCCAGGACTGCGAGTGCGACCGACCGCCGTTGCTGACGCTCGTCGACCAGCGCTGAACATCGCGGTTGCCGATGGCTTGGGCGACGTCGCTGAGGTAGTTGGTGTCCTTGCCGCCGCCGCCGTAGTAGTGCACGTTCGACGCTCCCAGCAGCATGTCCAACTGCTTGGGGGTCCAGACCTTCGCGGCCTGCGCCAGCGACTGCAGGTAGGTCTGGCAGATGATGCCCTGGCTGCCCAGGTGGCTGTACCACTCGGGCAGCTCGCTGAGCTTGCACACGTTGGCCGCCTCGTCCAACACAAGAACAAACGGTGTGACCAGCCGGCCCCCGGGGCTGCGCCGCGCCAGCACGAGAGCTTCGTCGATGAGGCGGCCCGTCAGCGCCGTGACGAGCGCGGTCGCGCTGTCTGCGCCTTCCATGCTCAGGGCGTAGAGCGCATCGGTTGATCGGACAAACGCGGCCGGGTCGAATTCGGGCAGCTTGTGCGTCGGCGACCAGCTTCCGAGTCGCGTCTCGTCATCAGGGAACAGGTGCCGCTGGGGTGGGAGCACTGTTTGCAGGTAGCGGGGTTCAGTGAGCACGTTCAGGTTTCGGCGGGCGACGTCGTACACGCCGTCGCGTTGCCTTGGGTTGAGCCGGATGGCCGTGCGAACCTTGTCCGCTGCCACCGGATTTCCGCTCTTGTCGAGCAGTCGGGCTGGTAGATCGTTGTCCTCATCGGACAGCCACGCGAATGAGTGCAGGATGTCGCCGCCGCCGACGGCGGCCGCCAGGAAGTACAGGGCGATCAAGTCCTTTGCGCCCCCGTCGAAATAGGAATCGGTGCGCGAGTCCTCGGCTCGTTCCGCGGAGACGAACCGCTCGGCCAGGCGCCGCGCCGAAGCGAGAGTGCTGACGTTGCCGAACGGATTCCACCACCACTCCTGATGGGGCTCACCGGTGATTCCCTGCAAATCCGATTCCCACACCCGACAACCGCGTTCCTCGCGCACGCCGCGGGTCAAGTCGCGCAGGTCGCGCTTGTTCGATGTGGCGATCACCGGGCCCGGGGCGTCAATGACCGAGCCGACTGCCACGCCGGCGGTCTTGCCGGTGCGTGTGCCCGACACCGCAGTCAACACATCCTCCCAGGACTGCACGATGCGCACCCCGCCGCGCACTGTCGTACCCAGGTGCAGTCCGATCGCGGCGGGGTCGGTCAGATCAGCGTCCGGCCGCAGTCGCCGCGCCTTCTCCACGGCGCTGCGCCCGGCGATCTCGGACAGGTCACTCGGTGCGGCCATGCTGTGCGCGGCGCGCTTGTCGAGTTCCGAGCCGCTGGTCAGCCGCATGCCGATCCACAGGGCCGCGCCGATCAGCGCTGCGTCGGCGATGACCGCGAAGACCGTTGCCAGTGGCGACCACAGAGCGCGGTACTTCGCATGCCCGAAGGCGAGGAACGGGTTGAACGGGATTGCGGGCCCGCTGATCTGGGCGGCCAGCCACCAGGCCCCGAACGCGACCAGGCCCATGATGAACGCCGCAACGATTAGGAAGAGCAGAATCTCCCATCCGGTGGTGTGGCGCGCTGGTGCTTGCGGGCGGGTCATACCTCCACCTCGTTTTCGTTGGTCTTGACCGCTTCGTCCACGCCCGGGCCCGGGTGCGGCTGCGGATCAGGGCGCGGCTGCGACACCCGGCCCCGGTTGGCCTCACTGGCATTGATCAGATGGCGAGCTCCCGCGCCACCAGCGGCGGCCGCGGGCGGCGGAGTCTTGCCGTCGAGGATGTCGGCGAGCTGGTCGACGTCGACCAGGACCTCGCGCGCCTTGGATCCCTGGCTGGGGCCGACGATTCCGTGCTGCTCCATTTGATCCATCAGCCGCCCCGCCCGGGCGAACCCGATCCGCAGCCTGCGCTGCAGCATGCTGGTCGAGCCGAAATCGTTGACGACTACCAGCTCAGCGGCCTCCCGGAACAGTTCGGCGTCGGTAGGGCCCGCAGGTTTCGCCGCCTGTGAGGGCGTGCTGATCGCGGCCTCGGCCTGCGGCTGCACTTCGGGCTGCTGGTGCTCGGCTTCAGTCTCGGTGTTCTCGGTGATTGCCTCGCCGAGATAGGCCATCTGCTCGCCCACGTACGCGGCCGCCAGCTGCTCGACGGCCGACACGGGGGCCCCGGCGGTCTGCTCGACCTGAGTCTGAGCCTGTTCGCTGGTGGTTTCCGGTGCCGCGGATTCGCGGATCTGTTCGGCGGCGGTGCGCACCTCTTCGGGGTCGATGCCCTCTGCGCGCATCCGTG
>NZ_JBSGCY010000229.1:0-6029 GCF_053602115.1 Nocardia sp. NPDC004582
CGCGACGGGTCCTCGACCGCGCCGCCGACCTGGCCCGCATCGCCGGTGTCGGCCACCCGGATTCGGCGGTCGTCTCGGTGGTGCTCGGTGAGGCGCAGGTCGCCTTCGACGCCGCGCAGGCCTGCCGGGAGCGCGGCCTGAGCGTCGGCTGTTTCCGTCCGCCGTCGGTGCCCGAGGGCACCTCGCGGCTGCGGCTGACCGCGCGCGCCGATCTCACCGAGGCCGAATTGGCCACCATCGCCACCGTTCTCGGCGAGGTGCTGGCGCGAGCCCGTGGGCGGGAGGCCGTTTCGGCATGACCGCCACGCTGCTGTTCATCACCGGCACCTCGACCGATGTCGGCAAGACCGTCGCGACCGCCGCGCTGGCGGCGACCGCCCGCGCGGCCGGGACCGAGGTCGCGGTGATCAAGCCCGCGCAGACCGGCATGGCTCCCGGCGAGCCCGGCGACCTGGCCGACATCACCCGGCTCAGCGGGGTGACCCGCACCCTCGAATTCGCGCGCTATCCGGACCCGCTGGCCCCCGACACCGCCGCGCGCCGCAGCGGTCAGCCGCTGCTCACCCTGGCCGAGACGATCGCCGGAATCGAGTCCTGCGCCGACGCCGACCTCATCCTGGTCGAGGGCGCGGGCGGGCTGCTGGTACGCATGGGGGAATTCACACTGCTGGATCTGGCCCAGAAGATGAGCGCCCCGGTCCTGCTGGTGGCCGCCGCCGGGCTGGGCACCCTCAACCACAGCGAGCTCACCACCCGCGCGCTGGCCGCGGCCGGTGTCGACTGCGCGGGCCTGGTCATCGGATCCTGGCCCGCCGCACCCGATCTCGCCGCCGAATGCAATCGCACCGACCTGCCCGCCGTCACCGGCGTCGACCTGGTCGGCGCGCTGCCCGCGGGCGCGGGGGCCTGGAGCCGACCCGACTTCACCGCGGCCGCGCCCGGCTGGTTCGACGCGGACTGGACCGACCGGTACCTGCGGCCCTGACCGGTAGCCCCACGATTTCCTCATGGATGTCCTGCGACAGTGACGACATGAGGAGAGCCGGTGGCGAGCATGCCACCACGCAGCGCCTGCGGGTCGAGGACCGGGTGGCCAGGATCGGGGCCCTCGCGCGGGTCGCGGGGATGTCCGGGCGACGCCGACCTCGATGGTGGTTGGCCGGCCCGCGCACGACAGGAAGGTGCCGCCCTGTTCCGGCGGTGCCGGGGCTGTCGGTCATGGCCGGACGGCCGGTATGGATGCTGTAATTGCGCAGGTGCGGGTACTCGTGGTCGAGGACGACAGCAGCCTGGGTGACGAGGTCGTCGCGGGTCTGCGAGCGGCGGGATTCGCGGTGGATCTGGCCCGCGACTACGCCGACGCCGATCTGAAGATCGCGGTCAACAGCTACGACTGCCTGGTCGTCGACCGGGGGCTGCCCGACGGGGACGGGCTGGATCTGGTGCGGGCGCAGCGCGAGGCCGGGCGGCGGACCCCGGTGGTCATGCTCACCGCCCGCGACGCGCTCGCCGATCGGCTCGACGGGTTCGCCCACGGCGCGGACGACTACGTCGTGAAGCCTTTCGCCATGGACGAGCTCGCCGCCCGCGTGGGCGCGCTGTGCCGCCGCCGCGAACTGCCCGCGCCGACCCGCACCGTCGTCGGCACCCTGGTCGTGGATCGCCCCCGCCGCCGGGTGCACCGCGCGGGCACGCTGCTCACCTTGACGCCCAAGGAATTCGGCGTGCTGGAACTGCTCGCGGCCCGCGCCGGAACGGTCGTCACCCGCGCCGAACTCATCGAATGCTGTTGGGACGAGATGGCCGAGCCCGCCTCCAATGTGGTCGACGTGGTGATCGCCCAGCTGCGCCGCAAGCTCGGCGCGCCGCCGCTCATCGAAACCGTGCGCGGCGCCGGTTTCACCATCGCGCCATGAACACCCTTCGGCGACTCACGTCCGGGCGTGCGCGCCGGGCGACCGCCGAATTCGCCGCGACGCCGGCCTCGCCGGGCCGCTTGCGGCGCACCCGCTGGCTGCTGACCGGGCTGTTCACCGCGTTGACCGCGCTGTGCCTGGTCGTGCTCGCCTCGATCGCGGCCTCCATCGACGCGCACTCGCGGGTACACGACCTCGACGCTGGGGTCGACCGGGTGGTCACCGGTCTCGCGCGGGAGGTGTACTGGAACGAGGACGGCAGCGTCGATCTGGAGACGGTGCGCGGGGACGAGGATCTGGTCGGGGGCGCCGACGCCGTCACGATCCTGGTGCGGCAGCCCGACAACAGCTGGCGGGAACTGTTCGTGCACAAGCGATCCGGGCTGCCCGCGGAGCTGACCGGGTTGGCGCGGCGGGCCGCCGACGACGAGGAGACGCAGTGGCGCACCACCACCGACCGCGACGGCGATCCGGTGCGGCTGGCGGTGGCCCCGGCCTGGGACAACGACTCCTCGGTCGGGGCCGTCGTCGTCGCGGGCGGTGATCCGGCGCCCGGTGCGCGCGATCACCGCAGACTCGTGGTGGCGCTGTGGAGCGGCGGGCTCGCCCTGGTGGCCCTCGCGGCGCTGGCCGGGCATCTGCTGTCGGGGGTGAGCATGCGGCCCGCGGTGCGGATGCTCGACGAGCAGGAACGGTTCCTGTCGGAGGCCTCGCACGAATTGCGCACGCCACTGGCCACCTTGCGTCTCTACCTCGATGCCGCGCTGCGGGATCCGGCCGACGCCCGCCGCGCCGTCACCGACGCGCGCTCGCTCACCGATCGCATGGGCCGCATGGTCGCCGGGCTGCTGGCCCGCACCCGCGCGGAAACCGGTGCGGGTGAACTGGATCGGCAGCGGCTGTACCTGGATCAGCTGGTGGAGGGCGTGGTCGCCGACTGCGGCGGCGAGATCGGACTGAGCACCGAACCCACCGCGGTGTGGGCCGATCCGGAGCTGCTGGCGCTGGCCGTGCGCAATCTCGTCGACAACGCGCTGGTGCACGGCGCCCCGCCGGTGGAGGTGCGGGTCGCGGCGGGGCGGGTGACCGTGCGCGATCACGGGCGCGGGCTCGATCCCGCGCTCACCGACCCGTTCCGGCGCGGCGCGGTCGGCGCGGGCGGGCGGCACGGGATCGGGCTGTCGCTGGTGCGGTGGGTGGCCGCGGTCCACTCCGGTTCGGTGACACTGGTTTCCGCGCCGGGCGGCGGCACCCTGGCGACCCTCGCGTTGCCGGTCGCGCCGGACGACGCGGGCGCCGATCCCCCCGGTCTGTCGTGAGCTTGGTCACATCGGGCGTAGGGTGGCGGCCGTGCCTTCCACTCGAGTCGAGAAGTTCGTCGGCGCTCCGCGTCCCAGTGTGTTCCGCGCCCTGCTGGACGCGCATTCGGTCCGCACCTGGATGGTGCCCGACGGTATGACCAGCCGCATCCACGAATTCGATGCCCGCGTCGGCGGGCGGTTCCGCATCTCGCTGACCTACGACCTGCCCACCGACGCCGGCAAGACCACCCCGCACACCGACACCTTCCACGGGGTCTTCGCCCGCGTCGTCCCCGACCGCGAGGTCGTGCAGACCATCGAATTCGAAACCGACAACCCGGAACTGACCGGCGAGATGACGGTCACCTACACCCTCGACGACGTGCCCGGCGGCACCCGCGTCACCGCCCAGCACGACAATCTGCCGCCGGGGCTGTCCCCGGAGGACAACGAGGTCGGGTTCCGAACGGCCCTGCACAATCTCGCCACCCTCGCCGAACACGCCGAGGGACACTGATCCGAGCCGCACCCCGCGGATCCATGCCCCACCACGCACAGGTGACATGCGCGGTACCAGCAGATGACGCGCAGCACAAGCCTGGATGACGAGCCGGAAATTCGTACAGTGGATTGATGGCCCTGCCGGGTTTCCCGCATCCGTCCGGCGCCGCCGACTACGACGATCGGCGCCGGCGCGCCCGGCTGCGGTCCACCCGGCTCGGCGCGCGCTGGGGACGCTTCCGGCGGGCCCGGCTGCTGGCGCTGCGGCTGGGCTTGGTTCCCCTGGTCGCGCTGGGCGCGTTCGTCGAGTACATCGGCCTGGACGTGCTGCCCGAACAGGATCGGCTGGCCCGCACCGAACCGTCCGTGCTGCCCATCGCCGCGCCCGCGGAACTGCAAGCCACCGATACCGCCGTCTTCGATCTGGTCGGGCTGGGCGTGCTCGACGCCACCGACACCGCGCGGGCATTGCCGTCGCTGTCGCGGCTGGGGTCGGTGTGGGCGGTGCGCTACGACAACACCGGTATCGACACCAAGGTCATCGCCGATCTGATCGTGAAGGTCACCGATGCCGCCAAGGTGCCCAATGTGGTGCTGGCCGGGCACAGCATGGGCGGGGTCATCGCACTCGAGATCGCGAAACACCTGCACGAGGACAGCGGCGGCAAACGGGTGCGGGCGGTGATCCTGGACTGTACGCCGGTGGACCTCAACGCGGTGCGCCCCGAGAGCCGCGACCAGGGTGAGGAGATGCTGCGCTGGATGGGCTGGGTGCCCGGGGCGCGGGAGAGCCGGATGCTGCGGCTGGTCGTGGAAGTGTATGCGCGCCATGACCGTTTCGTCGGCGGGCGCTACGTGATCCGCGGCGGCGAGTTCCGGCGCGCGGTCGACGACGTGCTGCGGTCCAAGATCCTCAATACCGACGCCGCCAGCAATGGGCTGATCGAGGCCCAGTTCAAGGCCATCGTGGCGGGCGGCGCGGTGGACGACCTGCGGGCGCTGGCCAAACCCGCGGCGGGCAAACCCCGCCCGGCCATCGTGTTCATCCGGCCGCACAACCCCTACGACGATCCGGTGGTGGACGTCGAGTACTCCCACCAGGTGCTCATCGACCGGGTCGGCGGGGTGCGCGGGACGCTGCTGGTGGTGACCACGCGAACTACCGGGCACGCCAACCCGATCGAACGGCCGCAGGAGTACAACACCGTCATCGACCAGCAGGTGGTGCCGTTCGTGCGGCAGCTGTGGCAGGACCAGTCCGGGTCGGCGGCGGTCGGCCACTGAGTGCCGCGGTCGGCCGCTCAGCGCACCGCGTCGTCGGCTGCGGGGTGAATTCCGGAGGCGGGCAACAGGTTCCAGTGTTCCAGTTGCGCCCGCACCTGCTCGGCGGCGTCGATGTTCAACGGCCCGCTGGTCCACAGCGCGTACGGCAGGTTCAGGAACCGGCCCTGGGTGACCGCCCGCAGATTCTGGATGCCGGGCTTGCCGCGCAGGAGATCGACCTTCTGCTGGAAGGTCTGCGGCGGATAGTCCACGAACACGATGGCGTCTGGGTCGGCGGCCGCCAGCCGCTCCCACGACACCGCCGTCCAGGTGTCGGCCACGTCCGAGAGGGCGTTGCGCGCGCCCGCCGCCTCCAGAATCGCCTGCGGCGCACCGTATTGCCCGCTGGAGAAGACGGTGTCGGAGGCGCTGTCGAACAGGAACACCGTCGGCCGCCGGTCCGGCCGCGGTGCGGCCAGCAGCGCGGACAGTCGCCGATCCAGATCCCCGGTGACCCGCGCCGCCTGGTCGGCGCGCCCGGTGATCGCGCCCAGCGCGGTCAGATCCGTGCGCAGCGCGGTCCAGGCATCGACCACGCCGCGCTCGCCGCCGGGCCGGCGGCAGCTCTCGGTGAGCACGTACGGCGCGACCCCGGCCGCCCGCAACGATTCCGGCGTCAGATTCGCCGATTCCGAGTAGCCGTAGTTCCAGCCCGCGACCATCACGTCGGGCCGCTGCGCCAGCACCGTCTCCCGCGAGGGATAGTCCGGGGCAACGGAATTGAGCCGATCCACGCCGTCCCCGTAATGCTTGCGCAGCGTGTCGGCGTCCCGCTTCAGGCTCGACACCGCGACGGTCTGCTGCTCCGCCCCCAGCGCGAGCACCATGGAGATCAGATTCCCGTCATTGACGAACATGCGCTGCGCGGGCGATGGAAACCGCTGATCCGCACCGCAATTGCGCACCGTCAGATCGCCGGTCGCGGCCTGCGGCGACCCGCACGCGGCGAGCACCCCGGCGACCGCCGCCACCGCGAGTGCCGGCCGGG
>NZ_JBSGCY010000230.1:0-5922 GCF_053602115.1 Nocardia sp. NPDC004582
GCCGCGTCCAGGCGCGCCAGCCGCCTGCCGGCGCGGCGGCGCACCTGGTCGGGGGTGCGCGCCAGCGGTTCCAGCACCCCGCGCCACACCCCGACATCGCTGCTGCCGTCGACGGCGTCGACCAGCGCGTCGGCGATCTCGGGCAGCACCGGATTGAGCGCCAGCCGGGTCAGCGCGTGCGGACTGAGCCGGCCCACGAAACGCAACATGTCCTCGGTGGCGTCGGCGGCGATGAACGTGGTCAGCAGATCGGCCACCGCCGAGGGCGGGGCCACCTCGAAGAGAATATCGCCGACCGCGGCGATCACATCGGGCGCGCAACGCGCGAACACCGACAGCGCCTCGAGCCGTAACTCCTTGGAGCCGTTGATCACCGTGCCCAGCATCCGCGGCAGCCGCCGCGCCTCGCCGGCCTGCAGTTGGCGCATCACCGCGCTGATCGCCTCGGCGGAATAGGCGTAGGCCGCCGAACGGATCAGGCCCTCGTCATCGGGCACGCCCTCCTCGACCGCGCGGATCAATTCCGGTGTCGCGTAGGCCAGGAACGGACCGGCGGTGATGTAGTCGCGGCGCGCGAGCAGTTCATTGAGAATCGCCACCACCGGGGCGGGCGGGGCATCGTCGGTGAGCTGACCGACGGTGCGCGGATCCAGATACGGGCCACAGTCCGCGGCATAGCCGACATCCAGGCGCAACAGCGCCTCGACCGCCTTGGCCGGATACTTCACCCCGATCGCCCCGGCCGCGCGGCCGGTCATCGACGGCGGCACCAGCCGCTGCACGATGGGCAGCGAGATCGCCAGCGGAATGATCGGGACCAGCCTCGCCATGCGCTCGAAAACCGGCGTGTGCCGATCGAAGAGGTTGGCCGCCATGCGCTGCTGGAGTTCGTGCAGCCGGTGCGGGCCGAGGTGTTCGAGGTGGGCGAGCCGTTCCACCGGCACGTGCAGGGTCCGGGCCAGCAGGACGAGCTGGGCTCGCGTCACCAGTTCGGTCATAATCGCGGCCGCTCCGTGCACACCGGGCAACCCGCGAATTCGACTGTGGCGGACATGTTTTCCCCATTTCCCGGGGTGGCGCGGACCTGGCCTCCCGATGTCGAGGGCTCATCATAGAGGTGACGACCGGGCAAAATGGTCAAAAAGTGCAGAGTCCCTGTACACCGTTAGGATTCGGGCCATGAGTCAACCCGCCGGGTGGTACCCCGAGCGTCCCGGATCCCCAGTCCTGCGCTGGTGGGACGGCAGCCAATGGACCAATCACACTCAGCCCCAACAGCAACCCGCGCCCCAGGCCCAGCAACCCGCCCAGCCGCAGCAGCAGTCCCAGCCCCGGCAGCAGTACGCGCCGCAACAGCCTGGCCAGCAGCAATACGCTCAGCAGCCCGCCCAGCAGCAGTACGCCCAACAGGGCACGGGCCAGCAGCAGTACGCCCAACAGGGCACGGGCCCACAGGGGTTCGCCCCGCAGCAGCCCGCCCAGCCGGGTCACCCGCAGCAGCCGCACGCCCAGCAGGGTTACGCTCAGCAGCCCCAGCAGTTCGCCCCGCGCTCGGAGGCCAGCCCGTGGGAGATCGAGGTCGGCGGCGCGAACAATCCCGCCGACATCCAGCGTCAGGTCAGCCGGCAGGCCGGGATCGCGCCCACCCAGGGTGGCGGCGGCACCGTGTTCACCGAGCCGGTCCTGGTAGTGAACCAGAAGGTCAAGTTGATCGAAATGGTCAACGAGTACAGCGTCTTCGACCAGCACGGCCGCCAGATCGGCGCGGTCGCCGAGGTCGGGCAGTCGGCGTTGAAGAAGGCCGTGCGCTTCCTGTCCAGCTACGACCAGTTCATGACCCACAAGCTCGAGATCCGCGACGCCCACGGCCAGTGCCTGATGCGGATCACCCGCCCCGCCAAGGTGTTCAAGTCGAAGTTCCTGCTCGAGCACGGCAACGGCGCGCCGATCGGTGAGATCATCCAGGAGAACATGATCGGCAAGATCAACTTCGCCTTCCTGGTCAACGGGCAGCAGATCGGCGGCATCCGCGCCGAGAACTGGCGGGCCTGGAACTTCGCCATCCACGACCACACCGGTCAGGAGGTCGCCCGCATCACCAAGACGTGGGAGGGCCTACTCAAAACCATGTTCACCTCCGCCGACAACTATGTCGTGCAGATCCACCGCCAGCTGCCCCAGCCGCTGCTGTCGATGGTGGTCGCGTCCGGACTGGCCATCGACACCGCCCTCAAACAGGACCAGCGCGGCTGGAACTGACCGCGTGCGCCGCGCATCGCGCGCGTAAGCCCCACGCAAGCCGACGCAAGACTCCGGCAATCGGCCACCACCACAGTGATTCCCATGAACGAGACACGAGATGTGGTGGTGGTCGGGGCCGGACCGGTCGGGCTCATGCTGGCGTGTGAGCTGCGACTGGCGGGCGTGGACGTCCTGGTCGTCGAACGCCTGGCCGCACCGGATATGACCATCAAGGCCGGCGGGATCAACGTGCCCACCGCCCAGGCCCTGGACCGGCGGGGCCTGTTGCCGCGGATGCGTCAGATCCAGGAGGCGGCCCTGGCGCGCATGGGCCAGATGTTCGGGGGCCGCGACCAGAGCCCCCTCGCGCCGGTGCGACGGCCCGCGGGCGCGCACTTCGCCGGAATCATGCTCTGGCAGGACAATATCGACGGCGAGGACCCGGCCTTCGCCGATGTCGGCCCAGCCGGAGAATTCCGCTTCATCGCCCAGCAGTCCATCGAGGCCATGCTGTCCGAGCGCGCCGCCGAACTCGGCGTGCCGGTGCGCCGCGGCGTCGAGGTGACCGGATTGGCCGACGACGGGATCGGCGTCACCGTCGACTGCGGCGGTCACACCATCCGCGCGGGCTGGCTGGTCGGCTGTGACGGCGGCCGCAGCACGGTGCGCAAGCTCGCCGGATTCGAATTCCCCGGCCTGGACCCGGAAATCACCGGCCGCCAGGCCATGGTCGAGATGACCGGTGCGGAGGACGTGCCGCTGGGCTGGCACACCACCCCCACCGGCATCTTCGTCAACGGCCCGGTACCGGGCCGCTTCCTCACCGTCGAACTGGACGGCCCGCCCGCCGATCGCGACGCCCCGATCACCGCCCGCGAACTCGAGGACAGCTTCGAACGCGTCACCGGTGTGACAGTGTCCATCGCGAAGGTGATCTCGGCGACCCGCTTCACCGACAACACCCGCCAGGTCCCCGACTACCGCAAGGGCCGGGTGCTGCTCGCCGGCGACGCCGCCCACGTGCACTCCCCCTTCGGCGGCCAGGGCCTGAACCTGGGTGTCGGCGACGCGGTCAACCTCGGCTGGAAACTGGCCGCCGTCATCCGCGGCCGCAGCCCGGAATCGTTGCTGGACACCTACACTCGCGAACGCCACCCTATCGGCGCCTGGGTCCTCGACTGGACCCGCGCGCAGATCGCGCTCATGCGCACCGATCCGCACAGCCGCGCCCTGCGCGCGGTCACCACCGAACTGCTCGACACCCCAGCGGCCACCACCCAGGTCCTGGCCAAGATCTCCGGCGTTCTACACCGCTACGACCTGGGCAGCGCCGATCCCCTGGTCGGCAAGGCCACCCCCGATTTCGAGCTGGCCGACGGCACCCGCGTCGCCGACCACTTCGCCGACGGCCGCGGCGTTCTGCTGGACCTGACCGACTCCACCGCCCTGCGAGAAGCGCTGGCGCCCTGGTCGGATCGCGTCACGATCGTCACCACCAAACCCGCCCAGCCACGCGACACCACAGCGCTGCTGATTCGCCCCGACGGCATCGTGTGCTGGACCTCGGCCGAACCCCACAACCTGGCCGATGCACTCACCACCTGGTTCGGCGCACCCGCCTGACCGGTCGGGCACACGATCTCGTCCGGGCGTCGGTGGGTGATCGGAGTGCGACTGCCTCCGTGGGCCGGTGTGTCGTTCCTTCCGGTGCGGCACCCGGTGAGTGGGACCGGCGTTTACGGTCGGCGCGCGGTGCTGGGACCGTTCGCGGTGGACGAGACGAGAAGGACGGTGCGGTCGTGGTCGACGCGGGAATGTCGTGGGATGTCGAGACCGATGTGGTGGTCGTGGGCTTCGGCGGGGCCGGCTGCGCGGCCGCCATCGCCGCCCACGACGCCGGGGCCCGAGTGCTGGTGCTGGACAAGGAGACCGGCGACCGCGCCGGCGGCAGCACCCGCGTCTCGGGCGCGGTGTGGTTCGACAACCAGGACCCCGAACGGGCCGCGGTCTACCTGCGCAGTCTCAGCGCCGGACGGCCGATCCCCGAACCGGTGATCGAGGCGTGGGCGCGCGAGACCGCCCGCAACAGCGCCTGGATGGAAAGCCTCGGCATCCCGATCGGTCTGGCGGTCGCGCCGCCCCCGGAGTTCCCCGACCTCGACGGCAGCGATGTCATGCGCGGCTGGATCGGCGTCGAGGGCCGCATGGGCGACGGACTGCTGTGGGCGGCCCTGTCCGACGCGGTCCGCGCCCGCGGCATCGAAGTCCACCTGGGCACCCCGGCCCGCGAGCTCGTCACCGACGAGGGCACGGTCCTGGGCGTGCTGGCCGAAACCGCCGACGGCAGCCCCCTGCGGATCCGGGCCGCACGCGGAGTCGTGCTGGCCACCGGCGGTTTCGAGGCCGACCCCGACCTGGTCCGCGACCATCTGCGCCTGACCGACCCGGTCGTGTGGGGCACCCCCGCCGCCACCGGTGACGGCCTGCGCATGGCCGTCAAAGCCGGAGCCGACCTGTGGCACATGTCCAACATGATGACCCTGCCCGGCCTGCGCGCCCCGGGCTACGAAGCGGGCTTCTACACCGCCTTCCCCGCCACCAACGCCTTCGTCTACCTCGGCTTCGACGGCCGCCGATGCTGCGACGAGCGCGTCGCCCTGGGCCACGGCCACGCCCGCATCAACGGCAGCTACCAGCTGTTCCCCACCACCCCCATGCACATCGTCTTCGACGAGTCCGCCCGCCGCGCAGGACCGATCGTCCCCGGCCGCGAACGCCTCGCGGTCGGCTGGGCCAGCCTCATCGAAGGCTACGACTGGAGCGCCGACAACAGCGCCGAGATCGGCAAGGGCTGGATCCAGCGCGCCGACACCATCGAGGAACTGGCCGAGCTGCTCCACGTCGACCCAGAGGTTCTGCGCGCCACCCTGGACCGCTACAACGCCGCCTGCGCCGCGGGATCCGATGACCAGTTCGGCCGCCCCGCGAAGACCCTGGCCCCGCTGTCCGAACCGCCCTACTACGCCTTCACCAGCGCCCCCATCCTGGCGTGGAGCAACGGCGGCCCCCGCCGCAACGAGCACGCCGAAGTCCTCGACCCCTTCGGCGCGACCATCCCCGGCCTCTACGCCGCGGGCAATGTCAGCTCCACCTACTCCTGGTGCAAGGACGGCGGGTTCCACATCGCCGACGCCCTCGCCTTCGGCCGCGTCGCCGGATCCCGCGCCGCCGCCCGCACCACCGACCCTCGGTAGCGCTCCCCGCCACCGGTTCGACCACACCGGAATCGGCGATCCGGCCGATTCCGGCACACGATGCACGATTGCGTCCAATGCCGTTCCGGCCCTGCGGAGCTGGACACATACCTTCAGGTCAGTGTCTGAGGAAATAGTGCGTACTTGTCGCCCGGCCCAGACCCCGGCAACCTCGATGCTGCGCGCGCCGAAAATCCTCGACCCTGCCAGAAGGAGTTGTCGCGCAATGACGAACACCCAGCACAGCCCGGTCACCGTCCTCGGGCTCGGGGCGATGGGCCGCGCGCTGGCCGGTCGATTCGCGCACGCCGGAATCCCGGTCACCGTGTGGAACCGGACGCCGGGCCGGGGCGCGGACGTGGTGGCGGTGATCGGCACCGTCTTCGGTGTGGCGACCTCGCTGGGACTGGGCGTGCTGCAGATCTCG
>NZ_JBSGCY010000231.1:0-5839 GCF_053602115.1 Nocardia sp. NPDC004582
GTGGGGCGTCGGGGCGATGGCCGCGTGGCTGGCGCACGAACATCTGCCCGGTTCGGTGGACGCGGTGATCGGGTTCGTCACCGCCGCCGTGGTGCAGGCCGCGGCCGCCGCGCTGCGGCCCGCCACCGAACCGCTGCCCACGGTCGCCTCCTCCTCCGTCGCGGCCTGAGGCGGGCGCGGTGAATTCCGCCGAACGGGACGAACTGTGCTTCCTCCCGGCCACCGAACTCGTGGCGCGGATACGGTCGCGGGAGCTGTCGCCACTGGAGCTCACCGACGCGGTGCTGGACCGCATGGGGGAGGTGGATCCGCTCCTGCACGCCTTCTGCACCCCCACGCCCGAGCCGGCCCGGCGGCAGGCCCGGCGGGTGGCGGACGATCTCGCACGCGGCCGGGATCCGGGACCGCTCGCGGGTGTCCCCCTCGGTATCAAGGACTTGCTGTCCACCAAGGGGATTCGCACCACGTCCGGGTCATGGGTGTATCGCGATCACGTTCCCGACGAGGACGACATCGTCGTCGAGCGGGTGCTGGCGGCTGGCGCGATCTGCCTGGGCAAGACCAATACCTCCGAATTCGGCTACAGCGCCACCGGACTCAATCCGCTGTTCCCGGCCACCCGCAATCCCTGGGACACCGCGCTCAGCCCGGGCGGTTCCAGTGCCGGATCGGCCGCCGCCGTCGCGGCCGGGCTCGGGCCCGCGGCATTGGGCAGTGACGGCGGCTGCTCGGTGCGCGCGCCCGCCGCCCTGTGCGGGCTGGTCGGTGTGAAACCCTCGATGGGCCGGGTGCCCGTCTACCCGGGCTGCCGGGACGCACGGCTGCCCGGCGTATCCGGTTGGGAGAGTATCGAGCACATCGGCCCGCTCACCCGGACCGTCGCCGACGCCGCCCTGCTGCTGTCGGTGCTCGCGGGCCCCGACCCACGCGACCGCCATTCGATTCCGTGCGGCGACGTGGACTGGATCGCCGCGGCACGTGACGGCGGCGCACGCCCGGACACGGTGGCCGGGCTGCGGGTCGGATTCAGCGCCGACTTCGGCTATCTGCCCGTCGATCCCGCGGTACGCGCGGTGGTGGAGCGGGCCGTGCACGAGGTCGTGGCCGGACAGCTCGGCTGCCGCGTCGAACCGGTGCGACCGGGTTGGTCCGACCCGGCCGCCGCCTTCTACGCCCTCATCATGGCCGAGACCGATCTGAGCGGCATGCGGGCCATGGCCGATAGACACGCCGACCGGATGTCCCCGCATCTGGTCGCCTGGCTGCGCGGGCCGTGGACGGCACAGGATCTCACCGACGCCAATATCGCGCGCAAGGCGCTGGTCAACGCGATGGCCCGGCTCATGCGCGACCACGATGTCCTGATCACCCCCACCACCGCCGTCCCGGCCTTCCCGGTCGGCCTGCACGGCCCCGGAACCATCGACGGCACACCGGTTTCCGACTCCGCCTGGATCGGCTTCAACTATCCGGCCAACCTCACCGGCCAGCCCGCCGTCAGCATTCCCGCGGGCTGGACCGGCACCGGACTGCCGGTGGGGCTGCAGATCATCGGCCGCCACCTCGCCGATGAGACGGTCCTGCGGCTGGCCGCCGCCATCGAGGCCGTCGCGCCCTGGGCGCACCGGCGACCGCCGATCAGCACCGCGGCCGCCGAGCCGGCGATGCGCGGATAGCGGTCGACGGCCGGTGCGGGGCACCGGAGTTCGGACGCCTGCGCCGCTCGGCCGCGGTGGCGCGCACCACCGTGATCAGGAATGCGCGTGCGGCTGGGGCGGTTCCGCGCGGGCCGCTTCGAGCTGCTGGACCACGAGATCGAGGAAGGCGTCGACCTCCTCGAGGTGGTAGGCGGGAGCGCCGGCGGGAGCGAGGTGGAAAGTGGTGGTCCGGACCTCCTCGGCGGTGAGGCCGTTCGGGCCGTGATGGGCGAGGGTGGCGGCCAGCCGGACCAGGAACGCTCCCACCTCTTCGGCGCGGTAGCCGCGGAACTCGTAAGGGGGAGTGGAGAATTGGATGTGCAGCACATCCTCGGGGGTGAGCTGGTCGTGGGTGCGGGTCACGGGGCGGTGGCCGTGGCCCAGGCGTAGGTACTCCAGTTCGGTGCACAGGCGATCGAGGAAGTCGTCGACCTGTTCGATGTCGTAGCCGCGGTGCCCGGGTGGGGGACCGTCGAATTCGACGAGCCGGATATCGGCGACGGTGAGCTGGTCGTGGCCGGCCATGGTGTCGGCGATGCGCGCGCAGAAGGCGTCCACCTGGGCGGGGTGGTAGCCGTGCGGCCCGTGCGGTGCGGGGCCGAACCGGCGGCGGCGGACGTCCTCGGGGGTCACCCGCGCCATTGTGCCAAGCGCTCGGTGTCCGAATTACTTCCGCCCCTTGCGGATCCGGCCGCACCGGACATACGGGTCTGTTTGTGCACGGGTATCCACGCCTTCCGGATCGAGGGATCAGTGCTTGCGCACGCCGTCGATGAGCAGCCCTCGGATGGCGTGGCTGAGATCGTCCACGGCCCGCTCGTCGGGTGTGCGAATCCCGTGCAGGATGGCGGCCAGCAGCATGCCGGTGACCGCGCGCGCGGTGTTCACGGTGTCGAGATCCGCACGCAGATAACCGCGTTCGACGCCGTGCTCGAGATAGCCGGCGGTCAAGGCGTCGGCGGTGTCGAGCAGGCCGTAGAGCCGCTCGGTCAATTCGGCGTCGATCCCGGTGGCCTGGAACAGCAGCAGCTGCGCCACCCGCCGGTCCTCGAGGAAGATCCGGTTGAGCGCGTCGCCGATCCGGTCCACCTGCGCCCGGTACTCCTCGAGACTGTCGGCGGCGTCGGGGGCGTTGTCGGTGCCCAGCGATTCGATGATCCGCGCGGCCAGGTCGTCGATGACGTGGTCGATGATGTCGCGCTTGTTCTCGAAATACCGGTAGAAGGTGCCGTGGCCGATACCGAGCTCGGCGGCGATGTCGGCGATGCCGGTCGCGTGGTAGCCCTTCTCGGCGAAACACGCGAACGCGGTGTCGATGATCTCCCGGCGGAGTTCGGCCTTGCGTCGTTCGATTCTCGAGGATGGCTTCGTCACCAGGCCGATGATACGGTGATCACAAACGGAATGAGATGTCATTCCGTGACAGATGAATCAGTTTTCGTAGTACGCACAGCTCAGCGGGAGGTTCGGCGTGGCACCTCAGTACGACGCCATCGTGGTCGGGGCGGGATTCGGCGGCATGGGTGCGGGCATCGAGCTCGACCGGCTCGGCCTGGGCAATTTCCTCATCCTCGAGCGCGAGGACGACCTGGGCGGCACCTGGCACGTGAATCACTATCCGGGCCTGGCGGTGGACATCGCCTCGGTCACCTACTCGTACTCCTTCGAACCCAACCCGTACTGGTCGCGGCTGTTCGCACCGGGTTCGGAGCTCAAGAAGTACGCCGAACACGTCGCCGACAAATACGACCTGCGCCGCCGGATGCGCTTCGGCACCACCGTGGGCGGCGCGCGCTGGGACGCCGAGCGGCAGCACTGGGTGGTATCGGTCGAGAACGGTGAATCCCTCACCGCGCGTTACCTGATGGCGGCCACCGGCTTCCTGTCGCAGCCCTACACCCCGCCGTTCCCGGGCATCGACACGTTCGAGGGCAAGATCATCCACACCACCGCGTGGGAGGACGGCTTCGACCTCACCGGCACCAAGGCCGCCATCATCGGTACCGGCGCCACCGCCGTGCAGTTGATCCCCGAGGTCGCCAAGAAGGCGCGAGCGCTCACCGTCTTCCAGCGCACCCCGATCTGGGTGGTGCCCAAGGTCGACGCGCCCATCCCGCCGTCGGTGCAGAAGCTGTTCGCGCGAGTTCCGGCCACCCAGAAGGCCGCCCGCCTGATCAACACCTCCATGCTGGAGGCGCTCATGGTGGTCGGCGTGCTGCACTTCAAGCAGGCCAAGCCGCTCAACAAGGCCGCGGGACTACTCGCCAAGGCCCACCTGCGCACCCAGGTGCGCGACAAGCGGACCCGCGAGCAGCTCACGCCCGACTACGATTTCGGCTGCAAGCGGCCCACCTTCTCGAATCTGTACTTCAAGACCTTCAACGAGCCGCACGTGCGCCTCGAGACCAATTCCATCGAGCGCATCGAGCCCGACGGCATCGTCACCGCCGACGGTCACAAGACCGAGGTCGACACCCTCATCCTGGCCACCGGCTTCAACCTGTGGGACGTCAACTTCCCGGCCATCGAGATCATCGGCCGCGACGGGGTGAACCTCGGAAAGTTCTGGCGCGACAACCGTTTCCAGGCCTACGAGGGCATCACCGTGCCGAAGTTCCCCAACTTCGTCAGCCTCAACAGCCCCTACTCCTACAGCGGCCTGTCCTACTTCACCACCATCGAGGCGCAGATGAAGCACATGACGCGCCTGTTCGGTGAGATGTTCCGCCGCGGCGAGCAGGTCTTCGAGGTCACCGCGCGGGCCAACGCCGAATTCCTGGACCGCGTCACCGACAAGCTCGACTCCTCGGTCTTCTACGGCGGCCAGTGCTCCACCGCGCGCAGCTACTACTTCAACCAGCACGGCGAGGCCGCCCTGCTGCGCCCGACAAGCACCCTGAACGCGCACCGCGAGGCGTCCAGCTTCCCGCTGGACGACTACAGCTACGGGACGCATCCGGCCTGATGTGAGCAGCGCTCGCGGATTCGCGGCGCGTCTCGTTCTGGACTGAGTGGAGCGATGGAGCGAAGCGGAGCAGCGGAGGGAGGGAAGAACGAGACCTCCAGCGCCGCGAATCAGCCCGTAGCGAAGCGGAGGGCAAAATCGTGCGCCGCCGCGCGTTCTCTCAGGGATTACTGGCAGACTGTCTGGAAAACAACCGCCCGACCACTGACCAGGAGCTGACTTCGACGATGGATCTTCTGCTGCCACTGCTGCTGGTTGCCCTGCTCATCCCGATGTTCCTCGGCGTACGCCGCCAGAAGCGGGAGATGGCGAAGGTGACCGACATGCAGGACGCCCTGAAGGTCGGCGACCGGGTGGTCACCACGTCGGGTCTGTTCGGCACCGTGGTCGAGCTCGATGACTCCACCGTCGATCTGGAGATCGCCGAAGAGGTCGTCACCACCTGGCTGCGCAAGTCGGTGCTCGAGGTGCGCAACGAGGACGAGGCCGACGACACGGCCACCGACGACGACACCGCCGCCCCCGCGGCCGAGGACACCGCCGCCCCCGCGGCCGAGGACACCGCCGCCACGGACTCCGCCGCCGAAGCCGCCGACGACGCGCCGCGGCTGACCAAGGACTGAACACATCCAGCGCCATCGGCCGCTCCGGGAGACCGGCGGCCGGTGGCGCTGCGGTGTGTACCCGCACGTTCCAACCCGATCCCGCCTAGGAGATAAGTACTGTGCCACCTTCTCAGGGAACGGCGCATCCACTGCGCTTGCTCGGCGTCTACGCCGCGCTGGTGGCTTTGATGTTCGGCCTGATCTTCTTCACCGGCGACAAGCACCACACCCCGAAGCTCGGCATCGATCTGCAGGGCGGCACCCGGGTCACCTTGACGGCCCGCACCCCGGACGGCGGCAAGCCGAGCCAGGACAGCCTGAAGAAGGCCCAGGACATCATCGAGAAGCGCGTCAACGGACTCGGCGTCGCCGGCTCCGAGGTCGTCATCGAGGGTGACAACCTGGTGATCACGGTCCCGGGCGAGGATGGCGCGCAGGCGAAGTCGCTCGCCACCACCGCCAAGCTGTATGTGCGCCCGGTGCTGAATGTGGCCGCGCCGCAGGTCGGCAAGCAGGCCCAGCCGCAGCCGGCCCCGGCGGGCACCCCGAGCACGGCTCCCGCCGCGCCCGCC
>NZ_JBSGCY010000232.1:0-5839 GCF_053602115.1 Nocardia sp. NPDC004582
GCCTGCGCGAAGAGTCCGGCCCCCGCGCGCGGGCTGGTGACACCCGACTCCGAGGCCGTCCGCGCCGCCGAGGCCGCTCGCCGCGCGGCAGGTGCGGCCGTGCGCGAGGTGAGCCTGCGCGCCGAACCGACCGTGGTCGATCTGGGCGGTGTGCGGGTGCCGACCTGGGCCTTCGGCGGCCGGGTGCCCGGACCCGAAATCCGCGTCGCCACAGGCGATGTGGTGCGCGCCGAGTTCACCAACGCGCTGCCCGCCCCGACCACCGTGCACTGGCACGGCATCGCCCTGCGCAATGACATGGACGGCGTCCCCGACCTCACCCAGCCTCAGATCGCGCCCGGCGGAACCTTCCGCTACGAGTTCACCGTCCCCGACCCCGGCACCTATTTCTTCCACCCGCACGTCGGCGTCCAGCTCGACCGCGGCCTGTACGCGCCGCTCATCGTGGAGGACCCGGCCGACGGCAAGGACTACGACGTGGAAGCCGTAGTGGTACTGGACGATTGGCTCGACGGCGTCGACGGCCGCGACCCCGACCGGGAATTGCGGCAGTTGCGGGACAAGGGCATGGCCGGGATGAACATGGGTGGGTCCGGCATGAACCACGGCGGCATGAACATGGGCGGCGGTATGTCCATGTCCGCTGATCCCAACGCGCCCCTCGGATCCGACGCCGGGGATGTCACCTACCCGTACTTCTTGATCAACGGCAAACTCGCCGCCGACCCGACCGTGTTCACCGCCCGGCCCGGCCAGCGGATGCGGCTGCGGATCATCAATGCCGCGGCCGACACCGCGTTCCGGGTCGCGCTGGGCGGGCATCAACTCCGCGTCACCCACACCGACGGATTCCCGGTGCGGCCCGTCACCACCGCGAGCCTGCTCATCGGCATGGGTGAGCGTTACGACGCCGTGGTCGAGCTGACCGACGGCGTCTTCCCGCTGGTCGCCGCCGCCGAAGGCAAGACCGGCCGCGGCTTCGCGCTGGTTCGCACCGGCGGCGGCACGCCGCCCCCGGCCGACGCGCAACCCGCCGAACTCGCCGTCGCCCCGCTCACCGCGGATCGCCTGACCTCCGCCGAACCCGTTCGGCTCCAGGCGAAACAGCCCGATCGGACCCTCGACGTCACCCTCGGCTCGGATATGCGGAACTACGTCTGGACCATCAACGGCAAGGCCTACCCCGACCACGCCGTGCTGGACGTCTCCCAGGGCCAGCGCATCCGCCTGCGCTTCCGCAACCAGTCGATGATGTTCCACCCCATGCACCTGCACGGCCACACCTACCAGGTCGTCAACCGCGACGGCACGGGCCCGCGCAAGGACACCTCCATCGTCACGCCCATGCAAACCGTCGAAGTCGACTTCGACGCCGACAATCCGGGCCAGTGGATGCTGCACTGCCACAACGCCTATCACGGCGAAGCGGGCATGATGGGCATCCTGTCCTACGTGCGCTGAGGATCGGTGCTCGGCCGCCGGTCCACGACCGCGAACCGGCGGCCGGGTCGCTCGAGGATGCCCTGAATCCGTTGCGGCGCGGCATCACCCGCGACTCGGATGTAGACAAGGTGTCTACGGTCAATGCCTCATGTTCAGGTGGAGGTCAGAACGTATAGTCGAGCCGTGCCGAGGCTGTGGAACGAGACGATCGAGGCGCACCGGGGTCAGGTGCGGGAGGCGATTCTGGACGCGGCGGGCGCGCTGGCCGCCGATCGCGGGCTGCGCGGGGTGACGATGGCCCAGATCGCGGAGCGCGCCGGGATCGGGCGGGCCACGCTGTACAAGTACTTCTCCGATGTCGAGACCATCCTGCGGACCTGGCACGTGCGCCGGATCGACGGGCATCTGCGCGAACTCGCCGCGGTGCGCGATGGCGCGGGCACGCCGGTCGAGCGGCTCGCGGCCGTGCTCACCAGCTACGCCCGCATCGCCCGGCGAAGCGGCGGCCACGACCGGGAACTGGGGAGGTTCCTGCATCCCGACGAACAGGTCGTCCACGCGCACAACCAGCTTCGCGACCTGATCGGTCAATTGGTCGAGGAGGGTGTGCGTTCCGGCGATCTGCGCGGCGACGTGCCCGCCGCCGAACTCGCCGCCTACAGCCTGCACGCCCTGGGCGCGGCCGCCGAGGCCAGCGACGACGCGGGCATCGCCCGGCTGGTCGGGCTCACGATGGGCGCGCTGGCGCCGGGCCGCTGACCGGAATCGGGCCCGGCTCGGCTCAGTCGGTGATGCGGGGGATTTCCTCGGTGGGCTGGTCGAATTCGCGGTACACCTGCGCGAGGAAGGCGTCGAGGCTGTCGTAGCGGCGGAGGATCTCGGTCAGCAGTCGTAGGGCGCTGCCGGATGTGGTGCTCGCCGTCGTCATCGTCTCCACCGGGTCCGAAGGGGGTGCGGGTCCTCGGCGGGCGGGCAGGATATGGCTGGTTGGGTACCGCGCCCGCCGAGGGGGACTGCCGTGTACAGCGTCCGGTCCCGTGGTGCGTGCGGGACCGTGGAGGCCGCCAAGGGCGAGCGGCCAACGTGGACAAGGCTAGGGCGAGGGCCCGCGCGCCCGGGGTGTACCGCGGGGCCACGCCTCTGCGGATTTGGGCCACGCCACGGCCGCGCGTGGCGTGCGGCGCGCGGGGCCCGGAACAGAGGCGCGCGGGCGACACGCCCGAGTCCGATCGAAATTAGCTGAAGAATTGCTCAATTGGGCCAGTCGCGAGGATCGGATGGGAGATCATCTGCGACATGCTCGACGACTCCTGGTGTGTCCGTTCGATACACAGCGCTGCCGTGCTGGTCGAGTTCGCCACTAGCCGCGCGATGACCAGAGCCGCCGTCCTGGCCGGGACGGGGCTCGCCGAGGGCGATCTGGACGACCCGGACATCGAGATAGATATCGCCCAGGAGTTCCGGCTCCTCGAGAATATCCTGGACGCCACCGGTGACGAGCCGGGTTTGGGTCTGCTGGCCGGGTTTTCGGTGCACCTGAGCATGCTGGGCAGCCTCGGCATCGCCATGAGCAGCTGCTCCACCGTGCGCGAGATGGCCGAGTTGTGGGCGCGGCACGCCGAATTGTCCTTCGCCTACTGCCGATTCGGGATCGAGGACGCGCAGGACCGAGTGCTGGTCACCCTCGACACCGAGCCGGTGCCGCCGCGGCTGCGCCGCTTCGCCATCGAGCGCGACCTGGCGGCCCTGCGCATCATCCAGCGCGAGCTGCTGAACTGGGATATCCGGGTGCACCGCCTGGAGCTGACCCTGTCCTACGCATCGGTGTACGAGGCGGTCGGCATCCTGCTCGGAATCGGCGATATCGGCTATGACCGGCCCGCTGACGTGCTGGTCCTCGACGCCGTCGACCTGCGACGCCCTATGCCGCAGGCGAATTCGATGCTGCGCCGCCAGTACGAGCAGCTGTGCGCCGAGATCGTGGAACGCCGCCGCGCCCGGGTCGGGCTGGCCGGCCAGGTGCGCGCCCTGCTCATGCGCCACGGTCGCGCCATCGACCAGGCCACCATCGCCGCCGACCTGCACATGAGCGTGCGCACCCTGCGTCGCCGGCTGGCCGACGAGGGCACCACCTTCCGCGAACTGGCCTGCGAGACAACGGGGCTACTGGCCGAGGAGCTGCTGGCCACCGGATTCACCGTCGACACGGTGGCCACCCGGCTCGGCTACACCAGCGTGTCGGCGTTCGCGACGGCGTTCCGGGACTGGAAGGGCCAGACCCCCGGGCAGTTCGCGCGCTCGGAGCCCGCATCGCCGAACCGAAGGCTGCGCCGATAGTCACGCGCCGTCGCGCCGGCGTCGGCTGAATCTGAATCAGGTTTCAGAAATGACCTGATAAGTGGTGTGTGAACTGCCCTTTCATCCCGTATGTGCGACAGATCACACACCGCGTTCCCCGCTTCCGGTATTGACCGGCAGGGGCTTTTCCAGCATGGTGTCCCGAGAAATAAGCGCTTAGTAAGTTCCATGCCGGAAGGACTTCGCATGACCAGATTCGAGGGCAAGACGGCCATCGTCACCGGCGCGAGCCGCGGAATCGGGCTCGGCATCGCGCGACGCCTGGTGGACGAGGGCGCGCGGGTGGTGATCACCGCCCGCAAGCAGGAGGCGCTCGACGACGCGGTGGCCGCGCTGGGCGGACCGGACAAGGCGCTGGCCGTGGCCGGTCGCACCGACGACGTGGCCCATCAGGCCGAAGTGGTCGAGCGGGCCGTCGACACCTTCGGCAGCGCGGATCTGCTGGTCAACAACACCGGCATCAACCCGGTCTACGGGACCATGATGGACCTCGACCTCGACGCCGCCCGCAAGATCGTCGAGGTCAACTGCCTGGCCGCGCTGTCGTGGGTGCAGCAGGCGCATCGGGCGTGGATGCACGATCACGGCGGCGCGGTCGTGAACGTCTCCTCGGTGGCCGGGCTCAAGCCCGCGCCCGGGATCGGCTTCTACGGTGCGAGCAAGGCGATGCTGACCCACATCACCCAGGAGCTCGCGGTCGAACTGGGCCCGGACATCCGGGTGAACGCCGTCGCTCCGGCGGTGGTGAAGACCAAGTTCGCGACCGCGCTCTACGAGGGGCGTGAGGAAGCGGTCGCGGCCGCGTACCCGCTCAAGCGCTTGGGCGTGCCCGAGGACATCGCGAGCGTGGTCGCGTTTCTGCTGTCGGCCGACTCCGCTTGGCTCACCGGCCAATTGCTCGTCGTCGACGGCGGCCTCACCCTCACCGGTGGCGTCTAGTGGTCGACATGGCGGCGTGGCGCGTCCACGACCTGGGCGAGCCCGCGACGGCGATGCGCCTGGACACCGTCGCCCGTCCCACGGCCGGGCCGGGGCAGTTGGTCGTGCGGGTGCTCGGCGCGGCGGCGAACTTCCCGGATGTCCTCATGTGCCGCGGGCGGTATCAGGTGCGGCCGGAGCTGCCGTTCACGCCGGGCATCGAGGTGTGCGGTGAGGTGGTGGCCCTCGGTGCGGACGTGACCGGATTCGCCGTCGGCGAGCGCGTGCTCGGCGGGGTCGCTCTGCCGCACGGCGGATTCGCCGAGTACGCGGTGCTGGACGCGCGCCAGACCTTCTCCGCGCCACCGGCACTCGACGATGCCGAAGCGGCGGCCCTGTACATCGGGTACCAGACCGGATGGTTCGGCCTGCATCGGCGCGCCGCCCTGCGTCCGGGGGAGACCCTGCTGGTGCACGCGGCCGCGGGCGGTGTCGGCAGCGCCGCCGTCCAGCTCGGCAAGGCCGCCGGAGCCCGGGTCATCGGCGTGGTCGGTGGTCCCGAGAAGGCCGAGTACGCGCGCGAGCTCGGCGCGGACATCGTGATCGACCGCAGGACACAGGATTTCGTGGAGATCGTGAAGGCCGCCACCGACAATCGCGGCGCGGACGTCATCTACGACCCGGTCGGCGGCGACACCTACGCCCGGTCGACCAAATGCGTCGCGTTCGAGGGCCGGATCCTGGTGGTCGGCTTCGCGGGCGGTGAGATCCAAACCGCCGCCCTGAACCACGCGCTGGTGAAGAATTATTCGATCGTCGGACTGCACTGGGGCCTCTACAACGCCCACGACCGCGCCGCGGTCGCCCACTGCCACCGGGAACTGACCCGGCTGGCCGCTGACGGCGCGATCCGGCCGCTGGTCAGCGAGCGACTGGCCCTGGCGGACCTCGCCGACGGCGTCCAGCGCCTGGCCGACGGCAAGACCGTCGGCCGTGTCGTCTACACCCCCTAGTCCCCTCGGAGAACAGGACGCCATCAACAAGGGCCTGGACGCCATGAAGGCCGCCGCCGACGCGCAGGGCGCGGACGTCGACGACATCGTGTGGGAGGTTCCCTACC
>NZ_JBSGCY010000233.1:0-5732 GCF_053602115.1 Nocardia sp. NPDC004582
GCGACACCTCGGCGATATACGCGGGCCCGATCACCGAGGCCATCCCGATCCCGATGCCGCCGATGACGCGCCACATGGCCAGATCCCACAGCGCGGCGTGCCCGATCGCCTGCCCGGCCGCCAGCGTCGCGATGGTTCCGGCCAGCCCGTAGCGGGGCCGCACCGAGGCCACCACGACCCCGATCACGGTGCACGCGGCCAGCAGCAGGGCCAGCGCCGAACCGTCGGTCAGCGACGCGCCGCCGCCGAGTCCGTGGGCGAGGATCGCCACCGCTGCCGAGGACGCGCCGACGGCAGCGCCGCGCAGGCGCGCGGTGTGATCCGTCGGTGAGCGCACCACGCCATGCTACGACGTCGCGTCGTTGATGACGTTTCCAGGTGGTATGACCGGCGTCTCCACAACATCTCCACACGCGCGGCGAACGATCTCCACGCCGGTTGCCTAATGTCGGCTGCATGGAAACCAGTGCGCGCCGGATCCTGGTGGTCGAGGACGAGCCGACCATCGCCGAATCGATCGCCGCCCGTTTGCGCGCCGAGGGCTACACCGTCGACCTCGCCCACGACGGGCCCGCCGCGGTGGCGGCCGAGGCGGCCGGGGACCCGGATCTGGTGGTGCTGGATGTGATGCTGCCCGGGTTCGACGGTCTCGAGGTGTGCCGCCGCATCCAGGCGCGCCGGCCGGTGCCGGTGCTCATGCTGACCGCGCGCACCGACGAGACCGACATGCTCATCGGGCTCGGCGTCGGCGCGGACGACTATCTGACCAAACCGTTCTCCATGCGGGTGCTCGCCGCCCGCGTCCACGCCCTGCTCCGCCGGGTGGAACGCACGGCCGCACCGGTGGCCACCATCCTGGTCGGAGACCTGCGCATCGACACCGATCAGCGGCGGGTGTGGCGCGCGGACAGCGAAACCCAGCTCACACCACTGGAATTCGAGTTGCTGGTGCATCTGGCGCGGCGGCCGCGCACGGTGCTGGCGCGGGAGCGACTACTGAGCGAGGTGTGGGGGTGGGCCGACGCGTCGGGCACCCGCGCGGTCGACAGCCACATCAAGGCGTTGCGCCGCAAGCTGGGCGCGGACCTGATCCGCACCGTGCACGGCGTCGGCTACGCCCTGGAGGCCCGATGATCGGCGACACCGAGACCCCGGTGACCGGGGTGCGGGCGGTCGCGAACCGGGTGGCGGCGCGCCTGCCGCGGCCCCTGGACCGGGTGCGGTCGATCAAGGCGAAGCTGGCGATCCTCATGGTCGGCTCGGGTGCGGTCGCGTTCGGCTACTTCGCGATCCGCATCGGCTGGCTGCCGCCGCGCACCACCATCGCCGCCATGCTGTTCGCGCTGTTGTTCTCCCAGGTCCTGGCCCACGGCATGACGATGCCGTTGCGGGAGATGACCGCCGCGGCCAAACGCATGGCCCAGGGCGACTATTCGCGCCGGGTGCGCGCCACCTCCCGCGACGAGGTCGGGCAGCTGGCGGAGGCGTTCAATCAGATGGCCGCCGACCTGGCCGCCGCCGACCAGCAGCGGCGCGAGTTCATCGCGAACGTGTCCCACGAATTGCGCACCCCCATCACCGCTCTGGGCGCGGTGCTCGAGAACCTGGTCGACGGTGTCGCCCAACCCGATCCGGCGACCCTGCGCACCGCCCACGCCCAAACCCAGCGCCTGAGTCTGCTGGTGTCGGAACTGCTGGCCCTGTCGAGTATCGAGGCGGGTGCGGTGCGCCTGGACCGCGAACCGGTGGACCTGGAACCGTTGCTGAGCGAGGTGGTCGCCGAGGCCGAGGTGATGGCCGAGGCCGTGGACCGTCCCGTCCGCTTCACCCTCGCCGTCACCCCCGGCCTCACCGTGCACGCCGATCCCGCCCGCCTGCACCAGGTCCTGCTCAACCTGCTCGACAACGCGACCCGGCACGGCCCCGCCCACGGCGAGGTCCGCGTCCACGCCCATACCGTCCACGCCCACACCGTGATCGAGGTCTCCGACGACGGCCCCGGCATCCCCGCCGCCGAACGCGCCCGCGTCTTCGAACGCTTCACCCGCGGCGGGCGCGCCACCGGCGGCGGCACCGGCCTGGGCCTGGCCATCGCCCGCTGGATCGTGGACCTGCACGGCGGCACCATCGCCGTCGCCGACCCGGGCTCGCGTATCCGCATCACCCTGCCCCCACCCTGACCGGCAGTCTCGTCTCACCCAGTCCCGACCGAGACCCGGCGGCGCACCGCGCTTCCCGGGCCGGTCCCGCACACCCGATGGAGGAACCCATGCCCGACACACCCACACCCCCTCCCGATCCGGCGCCGGATCCGGCGAGCACCCCCGCTCCCGAATCCGGCACACCCGCCGCACGATCCGCCCAGGCGGCTCCTGACTCGGCGCCATCACCCGAAGGGGCTGCCGCTGTTGCCCCCGACTCGGTGACCTCGCCCGGGGGAGCTCCCGCGCCGACTGCCGAATCGGCCACGGCCACCGTGACTTCCGCGCCGATTCGGCAACCGGCGGATGGCGCGTCGATTCAGGATCCGGCGAGTGCCGCGTCCGCCGCCGAGCAGACCCGGCCTGTCGTATCGGCCGTTGCGGAACCGTCGCACACGCCGGTGATGGCGGGCGCCGGGCCTGCTGGCGCCGGTGGACCCGAGCCGTGGCCCGCCGCGTGGCCCGCCGCATGGCCGCCGCCCCATCCCGGCGCGGTACCGCAATCCGGTGTGGCCAGGCTCTATCATGCTGCGCCGCAACCGATTCCGTCGCGATCGGCACGGGTTCCGGTGCCGAACGGGTTGCTCGCCGCCACGGCCGCTGCGGGGTGTGCGGCCGCGGTACTGGTGCCCCTGGACCGTCCCGGCATCGGATGGCTGCTCGCCGGACTGGCGATCGCCGGCACGGTGTACGCGGTCGATCGCGCGGCCCGGAACGCGGAGTGGGACGACGACTACGACGACGAAGCCGACGACTACGACGACGAAGCCGACGACTACGACGACGAAGCCGACGGCTACGACGACGAAGCGGAGTGCGACGACGAAGCCGCCGACTCGGCCCGGAGTGGCGTCGACCGCGCGGATCGGCGTCCGGCGAAGGCCCCGGGCGACCGCGATGCCGCCCAGGTCGACGCCGTGGGGGACAGCACAGCTCGTGTCGGCACCGGTGACAGCCCTACCCGCTCTGGAGTCGGTGACCGCCCTGCCGGTCCTGGCGTCGGGGACATCGTCGACGGTCACGCTGTCGGTGATGCCACCGTGCGTGACGAGAACGCGGGTCGCCCCGCTGTCGCCGATCACGACGAGGTGACCGCGGTACCCGTAGCCGCCGAGTCCGGCACCGACCACACAGTGGCCGAAGCGCATTCGCCGGCGGGGAAGGCGCACGCCGCGGGTATCGGTGGCCTGCTGCCCGCTGGTCTCGGGCAGGTGCCGTGGAGTCGGGTCTGGTGGACGGGCGTGGCCTTGGCCCTGTTGTCGGTGGGCGCGTTCCGGGCCGCGCCGTGGCTGTTCGTGCTGTGCCTGGCGGGCGCGGCGGTGGCCGGTTCGCTGGCGGTGGTGCCGCGTTCGGCGTACGGGATGTGGTTCGACGTGCTCGCGGTGCCGTTCTCGGCATTGAATTCGTGGCCGTGGCTGTATCGGGCGATGACCCGGACCCGGGAACGGGCAGCGACGGGCACCCAGCGCGTGTGGTGGTCGATCGGTGCGGCTGCGGTGCTGCTGCTGATCATGGTGCCGTTGCTGGCGGGCGCCGACGCGGTGTTCGCGGGCCTGGTGAACGGACTGGTCCCGGCCGTCGATGTCCCGGCGCTGCTGCGGTGGGGTGCGGTGTTCGTGGTCGCCGGGTCCGGGGTGGCCGGGGCGTTGTACCTGCTGGCCGGTCCGCCTCCGGCGGCGGCGGACGAGGACCGGTCGCCCGGTCGGGGCGTGCGCCGGTTCTCACCGCTGGAGTGGGGAATCCCGGTGGGCGCGTTGACGATCGTGTTCGCGGCGTTCGTGGCCACCCAGGTGGCGGTGCTGTTCGGCGGCGACGGCTATGTGCAGCGCACGGTGGGCCTCACCTACGCCGAGTACGCGCGCAGCGGTTTCTGGCAGTTGTCGATCGTGAGCCTGCTGACCCTCGCGGTGATCGGGGTCGTGCTGCGTTTCGCGGCGCAGGACGGCGTGACCGAGTGCCGCTGGCTGCGGATCGCGATCGCGATCGTGATCGGCCTGGTGCTGGTGATCGTCGCGTCGGCGCTGCACCGCATGTGGACCTATCAGCAGGCGTACGGCTTCACCCTGCTGCGGCTGCTGGTGGAGGTGTTCGAAGGCTGGATCGCCCTGGTGTACCTGCTGCTGCTCGCCAGCCTGGTACGCCTGCACCGATACTGGGTGCCGCGGGTGGCGGTCGGCGCCGCGCTGGCCACCCTGCTCGCGTTGGCGGTGCTGAACCCGGAGGGTTTCGTCGCCGACCGCAATATCGCGCGCTGGCAGTCGGGCAAATCCCTCGACACCGCCTACCTGTCGAACCTGTCCCCGGACGTACTGCCCGCGACCGACCGGCTGCCCGAACCCCAGCGCTCGGCCATCGCGAACCCCATCCGCGAACACCTGCGCGGTGACTCCTGGCAGGGCTGGAACCATTCGCGCGCGACCGCGACCCGATGAGGCTCAGTCGACGGCGACCGGATTCCAGGTCCGGCCCGCGTCGCGGGTGACCAGCAGCGCCGCGGGCGTGTCGTGATGGCTCATGATCACGAAACCCGTTGTCGGTGAGATGAACTCGCCCGCGCTCGCGGTCGCGCCCGGCTCGGGGGCGGTGTAGCCGGTGGTCCAGGTCTCGCCGCCGTCGGCGGAGGCGAGCAGCCGGTTGTCGACGGCGGCGACCAGGTGGGTGCTGTCGGCGGGGATCAGCTCGGCGACCAGCGACAGCGACGCCGTCAGCTGCCCGGTCTCGGTGAAACTCGCCCCGCCGTCGGTGGAGGTCATCAGATGAGTGGTGGCCGAATCGCTGGTGCCGGGCCCGGATCGCCCGCACAGCGCCAGCACCCGGCGTTCGCTCAGCGCCTGCCAGTCGGCGGGCCCGTTCGTCCCGCACGGCAGCTTCCAGGACAGCCAGGCGCCGTCCACCAGCCGCGCCCCGGCCACCGTCCGGTTGGCGACCACCATCCACGCCCGGCTGCCGGCCGCGGCGACCCGGGCCGCCGGATCGGGCCCGCCGCCCACCGCGACCGGCAGGTCGGCGGTCTCGCTCCAGGAGTCGCCCCCGACCGGACTGCTGAACAGCACCGGCCGCTCACCGGGCTGCACGGCCGCGATATAGGCGGTGTCCGCGGCGACGGTCACCTGCCAGGCGTCGTTGACGGCGTGCACGTCGAGATCGACCGCCCGCCAGCCGGTCCCGCCGTCATGGGTGGCGAACAGGGTGCTCCCGGCCCGGATCCAGCCATTGCGGGCATCGGCGAAAGTCACCCGGCCGCCCGCGGCCCCGGCCTCACGCAGCGGCGCCGGGAGCGGAACCTGCTGCCAGGTGCGGCCGCCGTCGGTGGTGTGCCGCAGCGCCGGACACCCGGCCCCGGTACAGGGGGTGGTGCGGCCCAGCACCCAGCCTTCGTCGGCGGAGACGAAACTGATCGAAGCGGGTTCGAAGCCAACCGGATCCGGCCGCGTGGCGGCCGCCTTCTTCAACAGCAGCTCGTGCTTGAAACTGCGCGGGATCTCCACCGCCCGCGGCGGCTCCACCGCGGTGCCCTCCGGCGGCAGCTCG
>NZ_JBSGCY010000234.1:0-5681 GCF_053602115.1 Nocardia sp. NPDC004582
CATAACCCTAGAAGAGGCGGAATTCGCTGGAGTCCGTGCCGCGCAGGGCGTCGTAATCCAGGGTGAGGCAGCGGATGCCGCGGTCCGCGGCGAGGCGCGGCGGCCGGGCACACCGGTGAGCTGCCCATCGATCAGGCACTGCTGGACCGGCTGGCCGCCGCCGACACCGCCGACGACGTCCCGGCCGAGGATCTGGTGCTGCTCACCCCGAGCCGCTATCACCTGGGTTTCCGCAAGTCCCGCGGCAGTTTCCGGTTCGGCTCCGACAAGCGCGCCTACGGCACCACCGGCTACGGCGGCTCGTTCGGTTTCGCCGATCCGACGACGGGTCTCGGTTTCGGTTACGTGATGAACCGCCTGGGCATGGCGGTCCTCGACGATGTCCGTTCCCGCAATCTGCGCGACGCCCTGCTGCGCTGCCGCTGATCCTCAGCGGTCGACGTCGTGCGCGTGATGCACGAGGTCGTGCAGGAAGTACCGCGCCATGGAGTCGATGGTGAACGCGGAACCGTTGCCGCGCAACGCGGCCCGGTCGTATTCGCCGACCGGCACGGCGTCGAAGGCGCGGGCGACCACGTCCACCGCGGCCGCGAGTTCGGCCGCCACGACGGCGGTCTCGGCGGCGCCGTAGTTCTCGGCGAGCGCCCTGGCGTCCTGGTCCCAGTTGGCGAACATGGGAATCCCGTTGTCTCCCACGGTGACCGCGGTGTCGTAGGCGCCGATCGCCGGTCCGGGCCGGGGCGCGCCGCTGCGCGCGATATCGAGCCGATGGGTGAAGATCCGGCAGACGTCGCGCACGTGGGCCGCGTATTCCAGCGCCGACCAGGTGGAGTCGTCGGGCCGGACCCGCGCGTCGGGTCGCCGCAACGCGGCCAGCAGCCGGGCGACACTGTCGCGGGCCGACCCCGGCACCGCCGTGAAGACGATGGCGTCGGGGTCGAACCCGCATTCGGCGCAGGTGCGTTCGAGCACCCAGGTCCAGTCTTTGGCGTCGGGAACGATCGGCATGGCCCCAACCTACGGTGGCATTTATTTGTCGGCCACCAATATTCAGCCAACCGCCGTCGAGATGGCGACAGGTTCGCCGTCATTCCATCAGCTGGTGCGCCTTCTCGAACAGTTCGAGGGTGATGGCGTGCAGGAAGTCGCCGACCTGCTTGGGCGCCTTGCCGGCGAAGGCGCGGGCGTGGGTGCCCTCGAGGACGATGCCGAGCTTGAAGCAGGCCAGCACGGTGTACCAGGTGACGTGGCTGAGGTCGCGGTCGGAGAACTGCCCGTAGTGCGCGATCATCTCCGCGGCGGTGGGCAGGCCGCCCACCGCGCCCAGGGTGCCGATCAGGGCCGCGCCGGTGGTGCCGGGCTCGGGGCGGGTGGCGATCTGCCAGCCGAGGTCGAGCAGCGGGTCGCCGATGGTGGACATCTCCCAGTCGACCATGGCCACCACCTCGGGGCCGTCGAAGGAGAACATCATGTTGGCGAGGTGGCAGTCGCCGTGCAGGATCCCGGCTTTCGGCTGCACCGGCCGGTTGCGGTCGAGCCAGTCGCCGACCCGCTGAACGCCGGGGATCTCGGGCCCAGGGTAGCCCTCATTGACGCCGTAGGAGTCGAGTTCCTTGAGCCAGCGCGGCACCTGGCGTTCCAGGAAGCCCTCGGGCTTGCCGTAGTCGGCCAGGCCCAGCGCCTCGTGGTCGAGGGAGCCGAGCCGGGCGATGGCCTCGACCGCGGACAGGCCCATCCGCCGGCGCACCTCGGGGTCACCGGCATGCAGTTCGGGCAGTTCGTTCTGCGGGTTGAAGCCGGTGATGGGTTCCATCAGGTAGAACGACGCGCCGAGCACGGATTCGTCGGGGCAGGCGGCGATCACCTTGGGGGCGCGGATCTCGGTGTCGCCGAGCGCGCCGAGGATGCGGGATTCGCGCTGGATGACGGTGTTGCTGGCGGTGCGCAGATGCTTGGGCCCGCGCCGCAGCACGTAGTCGCGGCCACCGCGCCGGAAGCGCAGCATGATGTTCTGGGTGCCGCCGCCGAGCGGCTTCACCTCCTCGAACTCGCCGCCGGGCAAGCCCTGCTCCTCCATCCACTTTCCGACGATGGCGAAATCGACGATGTCACGATCCACTTCGGACGGCTGCGCAACAGACATGCCGACCATTGTGCCGTAGCGATCTACACAAACTGAAGGCAGTCGCCCGCAGAAAGAGAACTGACAGTTCGCGGCCGTCTCGATTCTGGACCGACGGAGCGACGGAGCGAAGCGGAGGAGCGGAGGAGGGAAGAATCGAGACCTCGGGGCCGCGAACCCGCCCGGAGCGAAGCGGAGGGCAAAAGGACACAGCGTAGTGTGCGGGATCAAATGCGCACGCTGTTGATCGATAACTACGACTCGTTCACCTACAACCTGTATCAGCTGATCAGCCGGGTGAACGGGGTCGAACCCGTGGTCGTGCGCAATGACGAGGTGGGGTCGATCGACGAGCTGGGGCTCGACGGTTTCGACAACATCGTCATCTCCCCCGGGCCGGGACGTCCGGATGTCCCCCGCGATTTCGGTATCTCGGCGGCGCTGATCGCCGAGTCGGAGCTGCCGTTGCTGGGTGTATGCCTGGGACATCAGGGCATCGTCATCGCGGCGGGTGGCGAGGTGGTCGCCGCGCCGCGAGCCCGGCACGGGTATCCGGATCTGATCGGCCATGACGGGCGCGGCCTGTTCGCCGATGTGCCGCAGCAGTTCTCGGCGGTGCGCTATCACTCGCTGCGCGCGGCGCAACCCGTCCCCGCCGCCCTGGAGGTCACGGCCGCCGCCCCCGATGGCGTGATCATGGGCGTGCGGCACCGCACCCGCCCGCAGTGGGGTGTGCAGTTCCATCCGGAGTCGGTCTCCAGCGAGCACGGTGAACAGCTGCTGCGCAATTTCGCCGCGCTGACCGCCGAATACCATCGGGGACAGGGTGGCTCCCTGCCTTCCGAGCGAACGCCCCTGGCGCACCGGGTGATCGAGACCGAGGCCCCGCGCCCGATCGACGCACCGGTTCACTACCTCGTCGAGCGGACTGTCGTGGAGCGCGCGGTCGACGCCGAAGCCGTCTTCGATGCCCTCTACGCCGATTCCCGCCACGCCTTCTGGCTCGACAGCGAGCATGTCGAGCCGGGCCTGGACCGCTTCTCGTTCCTGGGCGACGCCTCCGGACCGCTGTCCGAGGTGGTCGGCTACCGGGTGGGCAGCGGCCACGTCGAGGTCGAGTCCGCGGCCGGCAGACGCACGGTCCCGGGCGGCGTGCTCGACTACCTGTCCGCCGAGCTGCGCCGCCGCCGGATCGACTTCCCGGACGTGCCTTTCGATTTCGCGGGCGGCTACGTCGGCTACCTCGGCTACGAGATGAAGGCCGACTGCGGCGCCGCCGCACCGCACCGCTCCCCCACCCCCGACGCCCAGTGGATCTTCGCCGACCGTCTGATCGTGGTGGATCACGAGGCGGGCCGCACCCATCTGCTGGCCCTCACCGAACCGGAGACCACCGCCGCCGCCCGGGACTGGCTCACCGCCACCCGAGCCGTCGTGGAAACCCTTCCGACATGGGAGAATCCGCCGCTGCTCGAGCTACGCGCCGACGAGCGGACGGTCGCGCCGCTGCTGACCCGGGGCCGGGACCGTTATCTGGCCGATGTGGCCGCCTGCCAGGAGCAGCTGCACGCGGGCGAGTCGTACGAAATCTGCATCACCGACAGCGCGTATCCGCCGGGCGACGCCGACGGCCTGACCGTGTATCGCACCCTGCGCCGCTGCAATCCGGCCCCCTACGCGGCCTTTCTGCGCTTCGCGGACCTGGAGGTGGCCTGCTCCTCCCCCGAGCGCTTCCTCAAACTGGACCGGGACCGGACCGTGGAGAGCAAGCCGATCAAGGGCACCGCCCAGCGCGGCCACACGCCCGCCGAGGACACCGAGATCGCCGCGGATCTGGCCCGCGACCCCAAGACCCGCGCCGAGAATCTGATGATCGTGGATCTGCTGCGCAATGATCTGGGCCGGGTGTGCGAGGTCGGGTCGGTGCACGTGCCCGAGCTGATGGCCGTCGAGACGTACACGACCCTGCACCAGCTGGTCTCGACCGTCCGCGGCACGTTGCGCCCGGAGCTGGATGTCGTCGACTGCCTGCGCGCGTGTTTCCCGGGCGGCTCGATGACCGGCGCGCCGAAGCTGCGCACCCTGGAGATCATCGACGCCCTCGAAACCGAGGCCCGCGGCGTCTATTCCGGCACGATCGGCTTCCTCGGCCTGGGCGGCACGGCCGATCTGAACATCGTCATCCGCAGCGCGGTCCGCTTCGACGGCCGGTGGCGGATCGGCGCGGGCGGCGCGGTGGTCCTGGACTCCGATCCCGAGGGCGAGTACCACGAGATGGTGTGGAAGGCCGCGGCCGCGCTGCGCGCGCTGCCCGGTCTGGGTGTCCCGCCGCGCGCCCGGCTCTCCCTGCCCTGACCGCCGCGGTCACCTCATGTGCGGCGGCGGGACTTCTCCTGCGGCGGTTCGGGTTCCGGATTGTCGCGGGTGCCGGTGATGCGCCCCAGCAGGGAGACGCCGGGCAGCCTGTCGAGCCGGTTGAGGACGTCCTCGCCGAGCGCGGTGACCGATTCGAGCCGGGTCAGGACGCGGTCGTAGGCCACGAAGGCCGGTTCGGCCAGCGCGAGGGTGCGGTCGAGCCGGTCGATGGTCGCGTTGAGGCGTTCGACCGCGATGGTGAGGCTCTGGATGAGGTCGGGCAGCTGCGCCGCGAGCTGGATGGAGGCGGGCGGCAGCCGGACCGCGGTGTCGAACGCGGTCGAGGCTGTGACCTGCGCCGAGTCCAGGGCCAGCCCGGCGGCGTTCTGGGCGGCCTCGACGGCGGCCTGCGCGGCGGCCAGGATGTCGCCGGCGGTGGGCACCCGTGAGCCGGCGCCCTTGCCGCGCGGGGCGGGGTTCTGCTGGTCGCTCCCCTTGGGGTTGGTCATACCTCTACTGTGCCGCACGATTTCCGGATCGGCCGTGAGGCGGGCGTACGGTTTCGCCGGTGGCTGGTGGCCGGTTCTGTCGGTGGGCCGTGGCATAGTGCCACCACGATGAAACTGACCAAGGGTGAGCGAACGACGGTTCCGACATCGCTTCTGACGGTTGTGCTTTCGTGGCGGTCGGAGCATGCGGTGCGGACTCAGGCCGTCCTGGTGGCGGAGCACGGCCGGGCCCGGTCCGACCGCGATTTCGTCTGGTTCGACGCGCCCCGCCACGTCTCGCAGGCGGTGACGCTGGATCGTGAGCCCGCGGCGGGGACCGCCCGGCTGTCGGTATCGCTACCGCGGACCGGTGCGGATATCGCCGGGATCGTCGTCATCGGATCGGTGGACGAGGGGTCCGGCCGAGGTTTCGCCGGCGTCGACGAGCTGACGCTCACCGTGTTCGACCATGACAGCCCCGTGGTCTCCTACCCGGTGGCCGTGACGGATTCCGCCCCCGCCCTGGTGCTGGGCGAATTCGTGCGCGCCGCGGCCGGCTGGGAGTTCCGGGCGCTGGCCGATGCCGGGGTGAGCCTGGCCGGACTGGTGCGCGAATTCGGGGTGCGGATCGATCCCGCGCACACGGTCCGGGCCGAGCCGCGCCGCACCCCGCCGCCGCCGGATCCCGAACGGGCGGACTGGCATCCGGACCCGCG
>NZ_JBSGCY010000235.1:0-5635 GCF_053602115.1 Nocardia sp. NPDC004582
GGGGGGGTGGGGTGGGTCGACATGTGCGCTAGACACCACACAACGGGGCGCGGGGGGGCGGCGGCCCCCCCACCCACCCCCGCCCCGCCGCGCCCCCCCCCGCCCCCCCCCCCCGGACCCCTGTTTCCGGCTCGGCGGTAACCGCTCGGGCTACTCGTCGCCCTCGACCACCGGCGGGGTCTCGAGGATGTCGAGGATCCACTCCTCGGTGGCGGACTCGGCGTCCTCCTCGTCGGGGCGGATGCGATTGCTCAGGCGCACGCCCAGCCCCAGCAGCTGGGCGGCCTTGACCATCTCGAGGGCCTCTTCGGGACCGGCGTAGTGGGTGGCGATCAGACGGGGCTCGTCTTCGAAGTCCTCTTCGGACAGCACGAGCTCCAGACCTTCATCGGTAGTCGACATGGGTCAGCACAGTACGCCCAGAGTTCGCCGAATCGGTACCGAAACTCGCTCAGCGAGTGAACAACCAGGCGACGACTACGAGAACAAGCAGTGCGATCAGGGCGAGCTGGACACGAGAGCGCGGCATATCAGGCGGCTTCCTTCCGGATGCGGCGCGGCTGCGCGGCGGTGACCGTGGCCTCACGGGCGGCGATCCGGTCGCGTCCGAGCACGTGCAGCACCAGGCGCAGCGTCCGGTCGAGCAGATAGGCGATGGCCAGGCAGACCGGCACCATGGCGGCCAGCACCACCGCGAACTGGGGAACGAAGGGCAGCCCGGCCACCCACAGTTCCACGCCGTCCCACCATCCTGCGATCGCATGCACGACCCCAGCCTAGGCCGCGAACGTCATGGTGGACGATTCGGGCTGTTCGGAACGATCATTGTGCTATGGAGTCGTACGACGAACCCGAGTCGATCGAAGCCCCGCGAGACCCGCTGGCCACGACGGACCCATCCCCGTCCGACGCCTACCTGCCCTCGGCGGTGGGCGGCGGCGTGCACCATTCGGTGTTCCCGCCCATCGACGACTACGCCTTCCTGTCCGACTGCGAGACCAACTGCCTCATCGCCCGCAACGGCGCGGTGGAGTGGATGTGCGTGCCGCGCCCGGACTCCCCCAGCGTCTTCGGAGCCATGCTGGACCGCAGTGCGGGACACTTCCGCATCGGCCCCTACGGTCGCAATGTGCCCGCCGCGCGCCGGTACCTGCCCGGCGGCTTGATCGTCGAGACCACGTGGCAGACCGAGACCGGCTGGCTCATCGTGCGCGACGCGCTGGTGCTGGGCCCGTGGCACAACAATCGCTCCCGCAGCCGCACCCACAAGCGCACCCCCATGGACTGGGATGCCGAGCACATGCTGCTGCGCACCGTGAAATGCGTGAACGGTGTGGTCGAACTGGAGATGAGCTGCGAGCCCGCCTTCGACTTCCACAACGGCCCGGCCCAGTGGGAGTACAGCGGCAACGTCTACGAACAGGCAAGCGCCAGTTGCCGTATCGACGGCTGCCCGACGCTGACGCTCACCACGGATCTGCGACTGGGGCTGGAAGGCCGGGAGGCGCGGGCCCGCACCCGGATGAAGGAGGGCGACGAGATCTTCGTCGCGCTGTCCTGGTCGGATCTGGAGCCACCGCGCACCTTCGCGGAAGCCGCGGAGAAGATGTGGCAGACCACCGAATGCTGGCGGCAGTGGATCACGCTCGGGCGCTTCCCCGATCATCCGTGGCGCGGGTACCTGCAACGCAGCGCGCTGACGCTGAAGGGCCTCACCTACGCGCCGACCGGAGCGCTGCTGGCCGCCGCCACCACCTCCCTGCCGGAAACCCCAGGGGGCGAACGGAATTGGGACTACCGATACACCTGGGTGCGCGACTCGTCGTTCGCGCTGTGGGGCCTGTACACGCTCGGGCTGGATCGCGAGGCCGATGACTTCTTCGCGTTCCTGCACGACGTCACCACCGACGACGAGGGGAAACCCACGCCGCTGCAGGTGCTGTACGGCATCGGCGGGGAACGCGAGATCACCGAATCCGAACTGCCCCACCTGTTCGGTTACGACGGCGCGCGGCCGGTGCGCGTCGGCAATGGCGCCTACAACCAGGAGCAGCACGATATCTGGGGCACCATCCTGGATTCCGTTTACCTGCATGTGAAATCGCGTCAGCAGGTGCCGGAGACCTTGTGGCCCATGCTCGAACGACAGGTCCATGCCGCGATCGAGAACTGGCGCAACCCCGATCGCGGGATCTGGGAGGTGCGCGGCGAACCACAGCACTTCACCTCCTCCAAGGTCATGTGCTGGGTGGCGCTGGACCGCGGCGCGAAACTGGCCGAATTGCACGGGGAAATGGACTACGCCAAGAAATGGCACGACATCGCCGACGAGATCCGCGCCGACATCCTCGACAACGGCGTCAACTCCGCGGGCGTGTTCACCCAGACCTACGGCGGCGACACCCTCGACGCCTCCCTGCTGCTGGTGGTGCTGACCCGCTTCCTGCCACCCGACGATCACCGGGTGCGGGCCACCGTGCTCGCCATCGCCGACGACCTCACCGAGAACGGCCTGGTGCTGCGCTACCGCACCGAGACCACCGACGACGGACTGTCCGGCGAGGAGGGCTCGTTCACCATCTGCTCGTTCTGGCTGGTGTCGGCGCTGGTGGAGATCGGTGAGCTGCAACGGGCCCGGCAGCTGTGCGAGCGGCTGCTCGGCTATGCCAGCCCGCTCAAGCTGTACGCCGAGGAGATCGACTCGCGCACCGGGCGGCACCTGGGGAACTTCCCGCAGGCGTTCACCCACCTGGCGCTGATCAACGCGGTCATGCACGTGATCCGGGCCGAGGAGTCCAAGCACACAGGGCAATTCCACCCCGCGCACCCGGGACGCTGATCAGTACGAAGACCTCTCGCCGATCCCGTCGGCGGTCTCGCGAATATCGCGCAGCCGCACCAGCGATCGCTCGATCTCGGTGAGCCGCGCCTCCCGGCCCGCGCCGGACCCCACCGTGGCGGCCTCCTCCGCGGCGCGCAGCGAGGCGTCCACCGAGCGCAGGGTCGAGGTGGCGATCTCGGTGAAATGGTCGCGCAGGCTGCGCTGCACCGCGCGCAGCCGGTAGCGGGACTCCTTGCTCACCTGGAAGATCACATCGTCCATGAGCCGGGCCACCGCCACCTTCGCCTCGGCCTGGCGGCGGGCGCGGCGGGCCTTGCGGTCGTCCCACAGGGCGTTGAGGCCCAGCAGGACGGCCGCGCCGCCGGAGTACCAGTTCACCAGCGACATGTGCAGCAGGCTGGTGATCAGGCCGACCATGAGCAGGCCGCCGTAGGAGCCGCGCAATACGGTCAGCACCTGGGCGGTGATGCCGAGCTTGGCGCTGTCCAGCTTGTCCAGCGCCGCAACCGGTTCCAGCACCGCGCCGACATCGCCGGGGTTGTCCAGCTTGAGATCCGGGGTGGGGATGCCGCTGTCGGGGAACTTGGCGGCCACCTGCTCGGCCAGCTCCACCGAGCGGTAGTGGGCGATGACGAAGTTCTCCTCCACCGCCTCGCAGATCTTGGCGTCCAGGTCGGCGCCGAAGTCGTTCCAGCCCTTGACCGGATCGCCCTTCATGATGTCGGCGTCGGCGTCGCGGATCAGGCTGCGCAGCCGGTGCCGCAGATCGTGTTCGGTGTCGGCCATCAGCTCGCCCGCGCCGTCGGCCAGGGTGACCTGCCAGTTGGCGGTGCGCTGACGCAGCTGCTCGGCCTCCTCGCGGGTGCGGCGCAGCTGCTCGGTGATCACGGTCAGGCGGCGCGGGTCGCGCAGCGTCTCGGCCTCGCTGCGCAACGCCAGCGACAGGTGGTCGGTGATGAGCCCGATATCGCGGACCGCGGCCTCCACCGCGACCGCGTCGGCGCGGCCCAGCACATGGGAGCGCAGATGGTCGAGCAGTTGCGGCACACCGGATTCCAGATCCAGCCGCTGATCGCCCTTGGCGGTGGCGTGCGCGTGCAGCCGCGCCGAGGCGGGGGCGACCGCGAAGGCCAGCCCGGCGTCGTCGAGCAGCTGCCGGTCGTGCTGCTGCACCTGCGGCCACTGCGGATACTGGTCGATCTTGTTGAGCACGCAGACGACCGTCGGGCACACCTGCTGGATGCGCTGCAACTGCTCGATCTGCGCCGGGGTGAACGGGGCACGCGCGTCGGCCACGTACAGCACCGCGTCGGCGGCCGCGATCAGCGACCAGGTGGCCGGAGAGTCCTCGGGCGAGCCGGGCGCGTCCAGCACCACGAAGCCCTCCGCGAGCAGCGGACTGGGCTGGGTGAACTCGGCCCGGATGACCTCGCCCGACCCCAGCTCCGCCAATGCCGACCGCGGGTCGACGGCGGTGCGCTGGGCGGCGCCGCCCGCGCCCGCCTTCACCAGCGTGGCCGCGGCCTGCGGACCGTACTCGGCGATCACCGGGACGCTGGCCTGCCCCTCGGTGGCGCTCACCGCGGCCCCGACCAGGCTGTTCACCAATGTGCTCATCCCGGACCGGGATTCGCCGACAACGACGAGCCGCACCCGCGGATCGGCCAGGCGGGCCCGGGCGATGCCCAGCCGGCCGGTCAGATCGAGGCGGCCGGAGGCATGGGTCAGTTCGAGCAGCCGATCGAGCAGCTCGACCAGCGGACCCAGCGCATCGGGATTCTTCACCGCTACCTGATGACCCGGAGCGCTCACAGCAGCAGCATGTGATCGCCCGGACCCGGTGCCGCGAGACCCGCGTCCGGATACCCGGCGTCGCCGAGACCGGAGAACAGGCCGGCGTCGTGCACCAGGCCCGCACCGTGCCCCGCCAGAACCGAATCATGCACGGCCAGAACCGAATCATGCACGCCGAGGGACGCGTCCGGAACCGGCAGCACCGAATCATGCACCGGGACAACGGCGGAGATCGGCTGCGCGTACTGGTCCGCGATCGGCTTCACCTGGGTCGGCGGGTCGACGTGCGGCGCGGTGGTGATCGGCGACGGCATCGTCGGCGCCGGCGCGACGGTCGGCACCGGCGCGACCGAAACACTGGGCTGCCCACCGTGATCCGGGACCGACGGCTGCGCCGGCACGGTCGGCACGGTCGGGCGCGGCGCCACCGTCACGGTCGGCTGATGCGGCGTCGGGTCGTCGGGCACGGTGACCGTCGGCACGGTGGGACGGGTCCCGGTGTTGTCGTCGGACGGCGTGTGCGGCTTGGTGGGGAGGCCGGAGTCGCCGGTGTTCACCGGCGGGGTCACCGACTTCACGGTCGACGGCGTGTCCAGGCCCTTGGTCAGGTCGTCCAGGCCCGGGATCTTGGTCGGGATCGGGGGCATGGTGAGCGCGGGCCCGTGATCGGCCTTGATCGGCGGGGTGGCGGTGGGCGCGGTCGGGGCCGGGGTGGCCGCGGGAACCGGCTTGGTCGCCAAGGTCGTCGGCTGGTGGCCGGGCGCGGACGCGTCACCGTTGGCCAGCACCGGCGGGCGGCCGTGGTCGAACAGGGCGGGCACGACGGACGCGGGCGCGGTCAGCGGCGACGGACCACCGTGCGTGGTCAGCAGATTCGCGATCGGCTGGTTGGCGGCGTCGGGCTGGATGGTGGTCTGCAACGGCGTCACCGCGACCGGCTGGACCGTCACCGGCGGGACCGACACGGGCGCGGCGGGCACGGTGGCGACCGGCGGCACC
>NZ_JBSGCY010000236.1:0-5478 GCF_053602115.1 Nocardia sp. NPDC004582
GCCGCCGCGACCGCGGCGGGCCACGCAGACCGCCCGCGCGACCCGGGGGTCGGCGAGCAGGGCGGCCTCGATCTCGCCGAGCTCGATGCGCAGGCCGCGCACCTTGACCTGGAAGTCGCTGCGGCCCAGGTATTCCAGCACGCCGGAGCTGCCGTTGCCGCGCCAGCGCACCAGGTCGCCGGTGCGGTACATGCGGGCGCCGGGGGTGAAGGGGTTGGCCACGAACCGGTCGCCGGTGAGGGCGGCGCGGCCCAGGTAGCCGCGGGCCAGCTGCACGCCCGCCAGGTAGAGCTCGCCGACCACGCCGGGGGCGACGGGCTGCAGGCGGGCGTCGAGGACGTAGGTGCGGGTGTTCCAGATCGGCGCGCCGATCGGCACGTCGGTGTCACCCGGTGTGCAGTGCCAGGCGGTGACGTCGACGGCGGCCTCGGTGGGACCGTAGAGGTTGTGCAGTTGCGGCGCTTCGGGTCCGGTGCCCAGGGCGGCGTGGAATTCGGCGACGGTGGCGGCGGGCAGCGCCTCACCGCTGCAGAACACCCGCTCCAGGCCGGTGCAGCCGCTCACCTCGGTGTCGGTGAGGAACACCGACAGCATGGACGGCACGAAATGCGCCGTGGTGACGCCCTTCTCGGCGATGACGCGGGCCAGGTAGGACGGATCGCGGTGCCCGTCGGGGGCGGCGATGACCAGGCGGGCGCCGATCTGCAAGGGCCAGAAGAACTCCCACACCGACACGTCGAAGGTGGCGGGGGTCTTCTGCAGCACGACGTCGGCGGGGTCGAGCGGGTAGGCGTGCTGCATCCAGCGCAGCCGGTTCACGATGGCGGCGTGACTGACGCCGACGCCCTTGGGCTTGCCGGTGGAGCCGGAGGTGAAGATGACATATGCCAGGTGCTCGGCGCGCAGCGGCGCGGTGCGGTCGGCGTCGGTGACCGGGCGGCCCGAGTGCGCGGACAGATCGGCGGTGTCGATGTCGAATCGCGGTGCGAGATCGGGCAGTTCGATGCCGTCGGCGGCGGTGGTGAGCACGCACAGCGGCCGGCCCTGCTCGAGCACGGCGGCGATGCGATCGGCCGGGTGGTCGGTATCGATGGGCAGGTAGGCCGCGCCCGCCTTGACGATGGCGTACATGCCGACCAGCAGGTCGAGGCTGCGGCGCATGGCCAGGCCGACCAGGGTGTCGGGGCCCGCGCCGCGCGCGACGAGTTCGCGGGCCAGGCGGTTGGCGCGCTCGTCGAGGGCGGCGTAGGTGAGGGTCTCGCCCTCGAAGTCCAGCGCGATCCGGTCGGCGGACAGGGCCGCCTGGTCGGCGAACAGCCCGGGCAGGGTGCCCTCCTGCCGGTCGACCTGGGTCGAATTCCATTCACGCAGGACGAGTTCGCGTTCCGGGTCGGTGAGCACCGGCATGTCCACGACCACGGATTCGGGTGCGGCGGAGACGAATCGGCCCAGATAGTCGAGGAATCGGCCGTGGTGCATGGACAGTTCGGCGTCGCCGTACAGGCGCGGGTTGGCCTCGAAGTCGATGTGGATGCGGTCGCCCAGGCCGTTGTAGAGGTTGATCGAGAGGTCCTCGACGGGGCCGGTGGACAGCACGTTGATCGAGCCCATCAGGCTGCCGAACTTCAGCTCGCTGTGGAAGAGCATGAGGTTGACCATGGGGCCGAAGAAGCCGCGCGAGTCGCGGGAGTAGCCGCAGTCGCGGCGGATGTCGTCGCTGCGGTAGCGCTGGTGGCGCAGCGCGCCGGTGATCTGCAGTTCGACGGCGCGCACGGTGTCGGCGACGGTCTCGGCGCCGGTGAACTGCACGCGGATGGGCACCACATTCGACACCACCCCGGCCGATCGCCGCAGCGCCACCGTGGTGCGTGCGGAGACGGGCAGGCTGAGCACCACGTCCTGGGTGCCGGTGACCGCGCGCACGTAGCCGGCCAGGGCGGCGACGAACAGCGCGGAGCTGTTGGAGCCGAACGCGGTGGCGGCGGCCTCGATATCGGCCTCGACCTCGGGGGTGAGCACGGCGGTGGCGGTGCGGCGGCCCGCGTCGGAGATCGGGACCACGGTGCCGTTGGCCGACAGTGTCAGCGGTTCGCCGACGCCGGCGAGCTGGGCGCGCCAGTAGTCGCCGTCGGAGACGAAGCGGGTGGTGTCGCGGTAGCGGTTCTCGTCGGCGTAGATGGTGGCCAGTGGCGTGGCCCGGGAGACCGTCGGCTCGGTGTGGTCCTCGAGCGCGGTGTAGATCTCGGCGGCGCGGGTGGTGGCGTTCATGGCGCCGTAGCCGTCGATCACGATGTGGTGGCCGCGGGTGTACCAGATCCAGTCGGCGTCGCCGATCTGGATGACCACGTTGGTGGTGAGCGGGTCGCGCTCGATGTCGATGGGTGAGCTGGCGTGCTCGTTCATCCAGGCGTGGGCCGCGGCGCGCGGGTCCGGTTCGCCGCGCAGGTCGACCCGCGCCCAGCCGGGGCGCCGATTGAGGTCGACCACCTGGTGCGGGACGCCGTCGATCTCGAGCAGGCGGACGTGGCCGACCTCGCTCTCGGCGCCGAAGCGTTCGATCGCGTAGAGCAGGCGGCCGACGTCGAGGTCGCCGTGGATCTCGACGAACTGCGCGATGGTGAGGGGAATGTCCGGCCTGATGCGCTGGGCGTACCAGAGTGCTGTCTGCGCCGGGGAGAGCACGAAAGGTTGAGCCGAGAATTCACCCGAAGAACATTGGTCGACACGGTCGGTGGCCAATGAACTCATCAAACACTCCGTTCTGACGCTGTAGACGCAACTCCCCGAGCCCCGAAAGAGTGATCACAAGGTCCTGGATGCCCGGCGTGCGCGCGCATGCGCGAGCCGTAGGACGTGATCCACGTCCTATGATTCGGAGCATCCCGCCGAGTGGATCGGTGGTGATCTCGAGTTGCCGCAACGAACAGCGTTGGCGGAACGCAGCAATAGTTCAGTTACCCAACAGCAAACCTCACAGTATGCGCCCAACTCGCATAATGGAACGGTTTTGATTCGGACCTATCGGGAAATTCAACAAGCCCTGGCAACGAACTGGCGAATCCAAGTCGCCGAGACGGGTACGGCCCTCACACACGTGCCCGCGGTACCACGCCGGATGAATTCTCCGGCCGTCCGGTTGGTTATGACCGATTCAGATATCACCCGCGCGGGGTGCGGTAACGCCTCCGGATCAGCGCGGCCGCGGTAGCGGCCGCGGCCAGAATACACACAACAGTCTCGGGCGTGGGGCCCAAACGGGACGCGAGTGTCGAGTCGTCGCGCAGCGGCAACGTCGCGACCAGCGCGGCGGGCTCGAACTGCGGGGTCTGCTGCCGGATCACGCCGTCGGCGGTGATCATGGCGCTGACGCCGGTGGTCACCGACACCACCACCGCGCGGCCGTGCTCGACCGCGCGCACCCGTGACATGGCCAGCTGCTGATAGGTCATCTCACTGCGGCCGAAGGTGGCGTTGTTCGACGGCACGGTGAGCAGCTGCGCGCCCGCGCGCACCGACTGCTCGAAGGCGCGGTCGAAGGCGACCTCGTAACAGGTGGCCACGCCGATGGCGACCGGGGCGCCGCCGCCCGCGGGCCGCACGTGCACCACGCCGTCACCGGTGCCGGGCACGAAATAGCCCGCGCGGTCGGCGTATTCGGAGAAGTGGCGGAAGAACTCCCGGTAGGGCAGGTACTCGCCGAAGGGCTGGATGATCTTCTTGTCGTGGCGCTCGGCCGGGCCGGCCTCGCCGTTCCACACGATGACGGAGTTGGTGGTGGTGCGATCGGCGTTCACGAGCACCGCGCCCACCAGGATGGGGGCCTTCACCGCGATCGACGCCCGCGAGATCTCCTGCGCCGCATCGGCGTTGCGCAGCGGATCGATATCGGAGGAGTTCTCCGGCCAGATCACCACGTCCGGTTGCGGGGCCTTCCCGGCCGCGATGTCGCGGGCGAGTTCCTCGGTGCGCTTGACGTGATTGTCGAGAACCGCGCGGCGCTGGGCATTGAAGTCCAGGCCCAGGCGCGGCACGCTGCCCTGGATGGCGGCGACCGTGATCGGCCGGTTGCCGTCCTCCGGGCCGGGCAGCGCGGTCCGGAGGATCACTCCGGCGAGTGGAACTATAGCCACAAGCATTGCCGCAGCAACAATCCGGTTCCACGATGTGAGATGCGATGCTCCCCATCTGGGAGAATCCGATGTGGCCCCGGCCACTCCTCCGCTACCGCCGACGCGGGCGGTGAGGCGGCCCGGCAATCCCGCGGCGAGCGCCGCGAGCCCGGTCCCGGTGAGCGCCACCGCGAAACTCACCAGCGGCGCGCCGCCGACCATCGCGTACGGCAGGTACCAGCCGTCGGCCTGCCCGAAAGCCAGCCTCCCCCAGGGAAACCCGCCGAACGGGAAGCTGGCGCGCGCCCATTCGGTGAGCGACCACACCGCCGCCACCCACAGTGGCCACCCCGGCAGCGTCGCCACCCACCGCGTCAGCAGCCCGAAAAGTCCCACGTACACAGCACATACGGCCGACAGCGCGAGCCACGGCGCGGGCCCGACATAGATACCGGTCCACGGCAGCAGCGGCAGGAAGAACCCGAGCCCCGCCACATACCCGTACCCGAATCCCGCACGCGCCCGGCCGGTTCCACGCACCACGAGGGTCAGGATCGCGATCCCGACCGGCGCCAGGAACCACAGGGTCCGCGGCGGGAAGCTCGCATACAGCAGCAGCCCGGCCACGACGGCCGCGAGCAGACGTGCCGACCTCGGCCACCGCCCGGCAGCGGCCACGATCGCGGCGATCGACTTGCCCGCCCCGGCCCCGGGGGACACAGCGCCTCCGGTCGAACTGCCTTCGACCACAGCCGATCCGGCGCCGACCGGGGCCACCCCGTCGGCCGACCCGATGGCGGCAGCGGAATCCCCGGCGGCGGCCGCCGTATCCCCGGCCGGGGTCTCGGACATGTATTCCGGACCCGCGGCGCGAGACCCGGATCCCTCGGCCTCGCCACCGCTCAGACGTGCCGAACCGTTCACGCGCGACCCGGATTCGGGCGCGGCACCCCCAGCGGCGGCTGCCGCGTCCCCGGCCGCGATCTCGGACATGTACTCCGGATCCGCGGCGCGAGACCCGGATAGACCAGCGTCTCCACCCGTCAGGCGTTCCGGACCGTTCACGCGCGAGCCGGTGTCGGGCGCACCGCCCGCGTCGGCGGTGGAAGCCGATGCGCGGAAGTCGTTTTCGGGGTCGGTGTCAGGCTTCATGGATGGTGACCCCGCGGTGCACGGTGCGCAGGCACTGCGGCAGGGTGGCGTCCGGGGTGAGCGGCGGCAGGCCGGGGACGCGGGAGCGGGGGTCGGTGGACCAGCGCTGGACGGTGTCGGCGGCGGCCGCCACGACCAGTTCGCGGGAGTCCCAGATCGCGTAGGAGGCGGGCGCGCCGGGGACCAGGGTGCCGGCGACGCCGTCGCGGACGCCGCC
>NZ_JBSGCY010000237.1:0-5410 GCF_053602115.1 Nocardia sp. NPDC004582
GATCTCGCCGGCACCGGCCGCGGCGCCCTGCTCGACGTGCAGCACAAGCTGGCCGACGCGCTGGTGTTGTCCAAGCTGCGCCACGCCCTGGGCTTCGACGAGCTGCGCGTGGCCGCCTCCGGCGCGGCCGCCATCCCGCCGGAAACCCTGGAATACCTGCTGGGCCTGGGCTTCACGGTCACCGAGGTGTGGGGCATGTCCGAGACCAGCGGCGTGGGCACCTACACCCCGCTGGCCAAACCGAAGCCGGGCACCGTCGGCATCCCGCTGCGCGGGGTCGAGGTGCGCCTGGGCGAGGACGGGGAGCTGCTGCTGCGCGGCGGCATCGTCACCCACGGCTACCGCAAGATGCCCGACAAGACCGCCGAGGCCATCGACGCCGACGGCTGGCTGCACACCGGCGACGTGGCCACCATCGACGGGGACGGCTACATCTCCATCGTCGACCGCAAGAAGGAACTCATCATCACCGAGGCGGGAAAGAACCTGTCTCCCACCAATATCGAGAACACCGTGAAGGCGGCGTCCTCGCTGGTCGGTCAGGTGGTGGCGATCGGCGACGCCAAGCCCTACATCTCCGCGCTGATCGTGCTCGACCCCGATATCGCGGTGGTGCGGGCCAAGGCGCTGGGCATCCCCGACGCCGACCTGAAAACCCTTGCCGCGCACCCGGAGATCATCACCGAGATCAAGACCGCGATCACCGCCGCCAACGCCAAGCTCAACCGCGTCGAGTCGATCAAGCGGTTCACCATCCTGGATCTGGGCTGGGAGCCCGGCGGTGACGAACTCACCCCGACCCTCAAGCTCAAGCGCAACCCGATCGCGGCCAAGTACGCCACCGAGATCGCCGCGCTGTACCTGACCCCCGCACCCGAGGGCGTCATCAACCTGAGCTGATCCCGGGGCGCTGCACCCCCGGAATCGATGTGGGCCCGGACGTGATGTCCGGGCCCACAGCCGTTCCCGACCGCGCACAGCCACGCTCGACCGCGCACGGTCGTTCTCAACCGCGCACCGCCACCGGGGTGACCCGTGCGAGCTGATCACTCATCGCCTCGGCCACCCGGCCCATGCGGGTGTGACTGTGCTCGGCGGTGTCGTACTCGACCTGCACCGTCAACCGCCCGCCGACGGTGAAGATCGTCATCTTCGGCGGCATGCCCGCCGCCATCGCGAACACCTCGTCGCGCACGAACTTCAGCCCCTCGGGCATCGGATGCGCCGGCAGCCGGCCCATATTCGACAACGCGATCGCCGGCGGCTGCGACAGCATCGCGGCCACCGGCAGTGCGAGCGGGCGCTGCGCGGCGCGCAGGAACAATGCCGGGAACCGGCTCTCGCGCAGCACCCGCATGGTGGCGTCGACGACCGCGCCCACCGCCAGTGGATCGGCGTCGCGATCCACCAGCGCCGGTGTGCCCGCACCCGAGGCGCAATTGAGCACCGTCGACACCGGCAGCGGCGGCGACAGGTCCGGCCGCAGATCCGCGGCATGCCCGCACATCAACGGAATTGGCCCGTCCCCGGCGATTTCCCCGCGCACCGCCGCCAACGCCGCCCCCGCGAGCACGCTGTTGACCGAGATTCCCCGCCCCCGCGCCACCTCGACCAGCTCCGCGGTCTGGCGCGGGGACAATTCGATGCGCCGCAACGCCAATCGCCCGCCCGCGTCCCCGATCCCGTCCCCGTCGCAGGGCATCGTGCGCGGCGCCGCGGCCGGTGCGGCCGCAGCGATCTCCTCGCCCAGGTGTGCCAGGAACCCGTCCACCTCCGCCTCGCCGACCACCGCGGCCAGCAGCTCGTCGACCCCGCCGAGCAGCGCGTGGTCCGAATCATGCAGCGGCAGTGCGACACCGGCCGTGTGCGCGGCGTAGCGCTGCCACATCTCCTCGAGCAGTGCGAATGCCGAGCGTCCGTCACTGATCCCGTGGTGGATGACCAGCACGATCCGGCTCTCGCGCACCCCGCGCAGCAGTACCGCCTGGAACAGTCCCGCGTCCCAGTCCGGGGTCCTGTTCACCAGCTCCCAGTATTCGTCCACGCCACCCGCGCGCACGGTCAGTGGCGGCATCACCGGATCGTCGGCCACGAACCGCGCGGCGCCGTCGGCGGTGACCACGCGGCTGCGCAGCAGCACATGTCCGGCGGCGAGTTCGCCCAGGACCCGCCGCAGGATGCGTTCGTCGACCTCGCCGCGCACGACCGAGCCGATGAACAGCGGCATCCCGCCGATGGGCACGCTGCCCAGCCGGGTGTCCGCGGCGAAGTATCCGGATTCGAAGGGAGACAACGGTCGTGCGGTCATATCGGACTCGTTCTTCCGTGCGATGGGATCGTGCCACCACCGACCATACACACGTTTGATACGTACGTTCAAAACAATTGTTTGAAACGGACGTTACAAACAACCGTTCACCCCGCTGTTAGGCTGACCCGCGTGGGAACCCGAGAAGACCTGCTGGCCGCCGCCAAACACTGCCTGGCCGAACGCGGCTACGCCCGCACCACCGTGCGCGACATCGTGGCCGCGTCCGGGGCCAACCTGGCCGCGATCAACTACCACTTCGGCACCCGCGACCGGCTGCTCAACCAGGCCATGCTCGAGGCGACCGCGGCCGCGGTCTCCCACATCCTCGACTCCCTGCCCGCCGACGGCGCCGGAGAGCCGCCCGCGCGCCTGAACGCCTTCTGGCAGCGGCTGATCGACTCCTTCACCGGCGACCGGGTGATCTGGGCCGCCAATGTCGAATCCATGGCCCAGGCCATGCACTCCCCCGGCCTGCGCGCGGAAATCGGTGCCGCGCAGGAACAAGCGCGCGCGGGCCTGTCACAGGACCTGGGTGGCGGCGACCCCGCGGTCGGCGCGGTGCTGCAAACCCTCATCGCGGGCCTGCTGGTCCAGTACCTCATCGACCCCGAGCACGCGCCCGCGGCCGAGGACCTGGCGGCGGGATTGCGTGGCCTGGCCGAACAGTCGACCGGATAGCGCCCGATCCGCGGCGGTCCGTCCACCCCGCGAAAACGACGAGTGGGCCCGGACGGATCGTCCGGGCCCACCACGGTTTCGCGCTCTACTCGGCCGGTTCCTCGTAGGTGGCCACGATCTGCGCGCGCCCCAGAGTGTGGAAGAACAGGTTGAAGCCCAGGTAGGCCGGGGTGCCGTTGGCGTCGATGTCGAGGGACTCCACATCCACGGCGTGCACGGTGATGAAGTACCGGTGGTAGCCGTGCCCGGCCGGCGGGGACGCGCCCACGAACCCGGCGAACGCGCCGTCATTGCGCAGCTGCACCGCACCGGCGGGCAGGCTGCCGCCCGCGCTGCCCGCGCCGGTGGCCAGCGAGGTCACCGAGACCGGAATATTGGCTACTGCCCAGTGCCAGAAGCCCGAGGCGGTCGGGGCGTCCGGATCGAACACGGTGACCGCGAAACTCTTGGTCTCCGGCGGGAATCCGGACCACGACAGTTGCGGCGAGATGTCCTTGCCGCCCGACCCGAACACCCCCGACACCTGGTCGTTGGCGAAGGGCTGACCATCGGTGACATCGGCGGAGGTGACGGTGAAGCCGGGCACCTGGGGCAGCGCGGCGTACGGGTCGTACGAATAGTCGGGCACGAGCAGTCCTTTCGAATCGTCAGCTGTGCAACAGGAAGTGTTCCAGCACCCGGGTGCCGAATTCGAGCGACTCCACCGGAACCCGCTCGTCGACACCGTGGAACAGCGCGGTGAAGTCCAGTTCCGGCGGCAACCGCAGCGGCGCGAACCCGAAACAGCGAATCCCGAGCTTGGCGAACGCCTTCGCGTCGGTGCCGCCCGACAGCATGTAGGGCACGGTGCGCCCGGCCGGATCGTGGGCCAGGATGGCGTCGTTCATGGCGTCGACCAGATGCCCGTCGAAGGTGGTCTCATACGAGTCGAGCTTGGTGATCCACTCCCGCTCCACATCCGGGCCGATCAGCGCGTCGACCTCCCGCTCGAACTCGGCCTGGCGTCCCGGCACCACCCGGCAGTCGACGACGGCCTCGGCGGTCTGGGGAATCACATTGGCCTTGTAGCCCGCGCGCAGCATGGTCGGGTTGGCGGTGTCGCGCAGCGTCGCGCCGATGATGCGCGAGATCGTGCCCAGCTTGGCCAGCTGATCCTCGATACCCGGTGCGGCGGGATCGAATTCGAGCCCCGACTCCTCCGACACCGCGGCCAGGAACTCGGCCACCGAATCCGACACCACCAGCGGGAAGGTGTGAGTGCCCAGCCGGGCCACCGCCTGGGACAGGATCGTCACCGCGTTGTCGTCGTGCAGGAACGAGCCGTGTCCGGCGCGCGCCTTGGCGCGCAGGCGCATCCAGCCCAGCCCCTTCTCCGCGGTCTCCACCAGATACAGCCGCCGCTCGCCGCCATCGGGCCGCGGTACGGTCAGCGAGAACCCGCCGACCTCCCCGACCGCCTCGGTGACGCCCTCGAACAGATCGGGGCGGTTCTCGACCAGCCACTGGCAGCCCCAGCGTCCGCCGTTCTCCTCATCGGCCACGAACGCCCACACGATGTCGCGGGGCGGCACCGTGCCCTCGATCTTGAACTGGCGGGCCACGGCCAGCATCATGCCGACCATGTCCTTCATGTCGACCGCGCCGCGACCCCACACATAACCGTCGCGGACCGCGCCGGAGAACGGGTGCACACTCCAGTCCGCGGCCTCGGCGGGCACCACGTCCAGATGCCCGTGCATCATCAGCGCCCCGCGCGAGGAGTCCGCGCCCCGCAACCGCGCGAACACATTGCCCCGGCCCGGCGCACCGGATTCGACGTACTCGGTCTCGTAGCCGGCGGCCTCGAGTTGTTCGGCCACCCACTGCGCGCATTCGCGCTCGCCCTTGGTGGTCTCCAGTTCGCCGGTATTGGAGGTGTCGAACCGGATCAGCGCGCTGACCAGGTCCACGACTTCCGACACGGCACGGGGGGTGTGGGTTTCGGCGGTTTCGGACACGTCACTTTCCTACCACCTCCGCACGCGCGGGTGTCGGCCCGCCGCCCGCGGCATCGCCGCGCGCCGCAGGTCGGGCCGCCGTCGCCGGTTGAAATCAGTGATCGCGCAAGGATTACCGGGTCAGCGCAGCACCCGGATCGTGGTGGTGAGGGTGGCCAGCATCGACTCCAGGCGCTGGTCGGCGATGCGGCGTTCGAGAACGTCGAGGTCCAGGCGGGTCGCGGTGGCCCACAGCTCCCCGATGCGGGCCTGCACATCGACATCGGTGGCGGCCAGCACCCACAGCAGCGGCGGCCACAGCCGCGCGGCCTGGGCCAGCGCGGGCAGGGTGAGCAGGGCATAGACCGGCGTCCCGCGGAAGATCCACAGATACGCCCACGCCACCGACCGCAGCACCGGATTCGGCGACAGACGCATGACCGCC
>NZ_JBSGCY010000238.1:0-5407 GCF_053602115.1 Nocardia sp. NPDC004582
TTCGGTGGCGGCCTTCATCTTCACGATGCCGCCCGAGCCCGCCCCGGCCCAGCTTCCGGTCCCGGGCCTGACCGACGGTCCGGGCCGCCGCCGCGAGGTCAGCCTCGCCGGTGTCGCGGTGGGCGCGCTGGTCGTGGTGGCCGCCATCGGCATCACCCTGGGCTGGGGAACCCAAGTGCTGAGCCACGATTCGCAGCGCCCGGACGCGGTCACCAGCTCGGTGCCGACCAGCACCACCCGCCCGAGCGAACCGGCCACCGTCGCCCCCAGCACCACCGACGCCACCAACGAGGCGCTGGCCGGGCCGCCGCAGCCGCAGGCCACGACCACCACCACCGAGGCCCCCACCACCACGGCCGGCCCCAACACCATCACGCTGATCCCGGGTCTGCCGCCGGTGATCGTGCCCACCCTGCCCCCGCTCTTCCCGCCGGCTCCGGCGCAACAGCAGCAAGCACGCTGACACGCCGAGCCCGCCCCGTCGACTGCCAAAGAGGGGGCGGACCCGGTGGTTCCGGCGCGTGGCGCGCCGGTGCGAGGAAAGGCTGCGTTCAATCCTCGCTTCCCTGTCCCACCGCCAGAGCTGTCGTGATGATCGCCGACAGGGGTGGGAGTTTGGCGTCCCGGGCGGGCGGGCGCACCCAGTGGCAGCCCTCGCGGGTCCAGCGGCCGAGGCCGGTGGGGAGCATGACCGCGCTGCCCACCGCGGGAATGCCGATGTCGAGGCGGTCGAGGACCTCCATGATCTGGGCGCCGGGGCGCGAATCCGGTTCGGCCAGAAAGCTCCAGCGAATCTGGCGGGCCAGCATGGGTCCGCCGTGCTCGCGCTGTTGCAGTGCGCTGCGGACCTTTTCGGCTCGGGCGACCGGTAGGTGCACGACCGCGACCTGCGCGGTGACGGGCAGCATGACGAATCCGCCGCGCTCGGTGACCGGCAGCCCGAACTCGTGCCGGTAGTAGGAAACCCAGTCGTCGACTGTCCGGAGCTTGTCCGCGTTCACTTCCCCGCCTCCTTCCCCTGGTCACCAGGGTCGCGCGCCGGAGGCGGATGGGAAAACGCCCGCACACCCGCCTTGCACTGCCCTTCCGCCGCCACTATCGCGGCTGCGTATAAAGCCTGGTACCAGCTAGGTTTCGGCTGTGGCCGCGGCCACTTTCCGCTCGTACCCTGGAGTTCGGAGTTCGCTCGGAAGGGATGGCACCGTGGTACGGCACTGGTCAGGCAAAGAGGCCCGTGCCCTCCGTGATGCCAAACGCATGAGTATCCGGGAGTTCGCCGCCCATCTGGGCGTACACGAACGACTGGTCTCGAAGTGGGAGGCCGGGGGCGATCGGGTGCATCCCCGCCCGGTCAATCAGGCCGCCCTCGATACCTCCCTTGCCAGGTCCGACGATGTGGTGCGGGCACGGTTCGCGGCCTTGATCGACCAGCCCTCGAGTGGCCCCGCCGTTCCCGGTTTCGATGTGCGCCAAGGCGGTTCCGAGTTGTGGAGCGGCATGCCGGCGCAGGCCAGTTATTCCAGCGACGCGGAACTGCTGGCACTCGTCGACACGGGTGCGATGAGGGGCGATGCGTTAGCGGCGATTTCGGAGAGGGACTTGATCATGGCGGCTGCCCATGAAGCCAGCGAGCACGCCGGCCGGGCCGAGGGCACCAATGTGGGTGCCACCCTGCTGGAACAGCTCGATGCCGATGTCACGCGCATCGCCAACGACTACGTGCACATGCCTCCGGTGCCGATGATGGTGGAGATGTTGCGGGTGCGGCGGCGGGTGTACCGGTTGCTGGAAGGCCATCAGCGGCCGTCGGATACGGCGCATCTGTATCTCTTGGCGGGCACTTTGTCCGGTCTGCTGGCGAATGCCAGTACGGATCTGGGCTATTTCGACGCGGCCGGTGAACAGGCCAGGGCCGCATGGGCTTACGCCGAACTGTGCGAGCACAATCCGCTGCGCGCCTGGACCCGCGGCATGCAGGCGCTCATCGAGTACCGCTCCGAACGCCCGCGCCGCGCGGTGCTGCTGGCCCAGAGCGGCCAGCGCTACACCGAATCGGCGACCTCGAAGGTGCGGCTGCTGAACATCGAGGCCCGCATCTGGTCGCGGCTGGGCAGCGCCGCCGACACCGAACGCTGCATCCGCGCCGCCGACGAGGCCCGCGACGGCGAGTCCAGTGACACCCTGCACGACGACGTCGGCGGCGTCTTCGGCTTCAACCAGCCCAAGAGTCACTACTACGCGGGCGCCACCTACATCCACCTCGGGCAGGCCGGACCCGCGCTGGACGCCACTCGTCGCGCCATCGACCTGTACGTGAACGGCCCCACCGACAAGCGCTCCTACGGCGCGGAGTCGCTGGCCCGGGTCGACAATGCCGCCGCCCACCTGATCAACGGCAGCCTCGACGGCGCGACCGCGGCTCTCGAACCGGTGCTCGAGCTGGACGAGGACAAACGCATCGCCCAACTCGAGGAACGCCTGTCCGTGCTGCGCCGGCGCCTGGCCGGCCCGGAGTTCCGCGACGCCGGCGAGGCGCAGGACCTGGACGAGAGAATCGAGGAGTTCTGCGGCTCCACCGCCGCCCGCAGCGTGTTGCCGCCCGATACCTCGCGCTGAAAAAAGCTGGTTGCGGGCTAATGGCACCATTGACGGGGTGAGCCCTCAGAGTCACCCTTCGCATCGGTCCCCGCGCATGCTGGAGCAGTCCACCAAGCTCCAGAACGTTCTCTATGAGATCCGGGGGCCGGTACACGCGCATGCGGCGCGGTTGGAGGCCGAGGGGCATCGCATCCTCAAGCTGAACATCGGCAATCCCGCGCCGTTCGGGTTCGACGCGCCCGACGTGATCATGCGCGACATCATCGCGGCGCTGCCGTACGCGCAGGGCTACAGCGAGTCCAAGGGCATCCTGTCCGCGCGCCGGGCCATCTTCACCCGCTACGAAGTGGTGCCGGGCTTCCCGGAATTCGATGTGGACGACGTCTACCTGGGCAACGGCGTCTCCGAGCTGATCACCATCGTCATGCAGGCGTTGCTCGACAATGGCGACGAGGTGCTCATCCCCGCGCCGGACTATCCGCTGTGGACGGCGATGACCTCGCTGGCGGGCGGCACCCCGGTGCACTACCTGTGCGACGAGTCCAACGGCTGGCAGCCGGACATCGCCGATATGGAATCCAAGATCACCGACAAGACCAAGGCGATTGTCGTGATCAACCCGAACAACCCCACCGGCGCGGTGTACTCCGCCGAGGTGCTGCAGCAGGTGGTGGACCTGGCTCGCAAGCATCAGCTGCTGCTGCTGGCCGACGAGATCTACGACAAGATCCTCTACGACGACGCCAAGCACGTGTCGCTGGCCACGCTCGCGCCGGACCTGCTGTGCCTGACCTTCAACGGCCTGTCCAAGGCCTACCGGGTGGCGGGCTACCGCTCGGGCTGGCTGGTCATCACCGGTCCGAAGGATCACGCGGGCGGTTTCCTGGAGGGCATCGACCTGCTGGCCTCCACCCGCCTGTGCCCGAATGTGCCCGCGCAGCACGCCATTCAGGTGGCGCTGGGCGGGCATCAGAGCATCGACGATCTGGTGCTGCCGGGCGGGCGGCTGCTGGAGCAGCGGGATGTGGCCTGGCAGAAGCTGAACACGATTCCGGGTGTGTCGTGTGTGAAGCCGGAGGGCGCGCTGTACGCGTTCCCGCGGCTGGATCCGGAAGTCCATGAGATCCACGACGATTCGAAGCTGGTGCTGGATCTGCTGCTGCAGGAGAAGATCCTGATGGTGCAGGGCACCGGGTTCAACTGGCCGCATCACGACCATCTGCGCATCGTGACGCTGCCGTGGGCGCGGGATCTGTCGGTCGCCATCGAACGATTCGGCAACTTCCTGTCCAGCTACCGCCAATAGCTTCCGGGCGGAAATATCAACCGGTAGGGTTCATGGGGTATCCCGTGGGCCCTGCTGACCTGCGCTTATGCGGTTTTGTCCAGGAGTGGACACCCTTCCTCGCCGGGTGTGGCGCAGGTGGGACCCTGGCTAAAACAAACCGCTGGTACGAAAAAGTTGGGTTTTTAGAGACTTAGCTAGCGCAAAGAACGGACTTTTGTGTACAGTAGGCCACGGCACTTCGAGTGCCCGGCCGGACCGCCTACCCCCCCTGGGCCGTCCGGCCCTGGTTAGTCGGCCTACCCCCCCTGGGCCGCTGACCCCGGGCGGCGGAGACATCCCCCTGCTCTCCGCCGCCCCCTAAAAAATTCTCGCGATCGCGACCTTCTCACCTGGCAAAATGCCGAGACCTCTCAGCATGTCAAAAATGGTTTTCGTTTAGGCTCTCCGGGTGAGCGATCACCATCACCATCACCACGACCACTCGGGACCCATCGCGATCGGAGCCAACGCGGCCAAGGTCGTGATCGGACTGCTCGCGTTGATCGGGGTGGTGGTCGTGGCCGGACTGATCTGGCTCTGGCCCAGCGCTCAGCACATCGACATCCCCCTGCCCATGCAGAACGGCGGCGGCGGCGCGGTGCAGACCGAGGCCGGCACGGTGATCAAGCAGGACATCGGGCCCTGCGGCAGCGCCTCCAACGGCCGGGTCTTCAGTGACGAACCGCAGGCCCCGCGCGCCAACGGCTACACCTGCCAGCGCAGCATCGTGACCATCGACTCCGGGCCCAGCCAGGGCGAGAAGACGCTCTTCGAGATCGCGCCCGGACCCGGGCAACCCGATCTGCGCGCCGGCGACAAGATCCGCATCGTGCGCCAAGTGGATCCGAAGGCCGACAAGAACGCCGACCCCAGCCTGGTCACCACCTACTCGTTCGACGACTACGCGCGCGGACTGCCGCTGACCCTCATCGGCATCGTGTTCGCCGTCGTCATCATCGCGGTCGCGCGGTGGCGCGGACTGCGGGCGCTGCTCGGACTCGTGGTCGCCTTCGGCGTGCTGGTGGTGTTCCTGCTACCCGCGCTGCTGGACGGAAAACCCGCCATCCCAACGGCACTCGTCGCGGGCGCGGTGATCCTGTACGCGGTGTTGTATCTCGCGCACGGCGTGAATCTGCGCACCAGTTCGGCGCTGCTGGGCACGTTGTCGGCCATGGTGCTGGCGGCCGTGTTGTCCTGGGCGGCGCTGAAGATCACCCATCTGACCGGGTTCTCCGAAGAGCAGAACACCAATGTCGCGACCTATCTCCAGCACGTGAGCATCACCGGGCTGCTGCTCGCCGGGTTCATCATCGGCTCGCTGGGTGTGCTCAACGACGTCACCATCACCCAGGCGTCGGCGGCCTTCGAACTGGCCGCGCTGGACGAGAAGTCCTCGCGGCGCGGGATTTTCGCCGCGGCCATGCGCGTCGGGCGCGACCACATCGCCAGTACCGTCTACACCCTGGTGCTCGCCTACGCCGG
>NZ_JBSGCY010000239.1:0-5406 GCF_053602115.1 Nocardia sp. NPDC004582
AAGGCGGTGGGGGCTTCGCGTTCGGCGGTGGCGGCCCGCTTGGTGTAGGTGAGCACCAGCACCGATTCCGGGGCGGCTCCGGCCAGGATGCGGGCGGCGGCCACCTCGGCCAGCAGCGTGGTCTTCCCGGTGCCGGGCCCGCCGAGCAGGTGCCAGGGTTGCCAGCCGGGGTCGGCGCCGAGCTCGTGGAAGAGCGGCCGGAGGGCGGGGTCCCACTCCCGGGGGAGTGTCTCCGCCTCGGCTCGGCGCACCAATCGCACCGAGCTATCCGATCGCATCACGTCGGCTATTTCAACAGACCGGCCCGACAGTTTTCGTTTGCCATGAGTTGTCCGTGCCGCCTGTCACATTCCACGAGACGTTCATGATCGACCAGGGCGGGCGCGGTCCGCGGTGTCCCGCGGTGGGGGCAGGCAGCAGAATGGGCGTGTGGTGGAGCTTCATACTCATCGTTTCGGTCCCCCGACCGGTCCGGTCGTGCTGGCATTGCACGGGTTGACGGGCCACGGCAAGCGCTGGCAGGCGCTGGCCGACGAACATCTCCCCGATGTCCGGATCATCGCACCGGATCTGCGCGGGCACGGGAGGTCGCCCGGCGTGCCGCCGTGGGACTTCGAGGCGATCGTGGATGATCTCGCCGCTTTGCCGGAACTCGAGGCCGGCGAACCGGTGGTGGCGCTCGGGCATTCGTTCGGCGCGGCCGTCGCGGTGCATCTGGCGCATCGCCGCCCGGATCTGGTGCGCGGTCTGGCGCTGCTGGACCCGGCCATCGGCCTGGACGCCGAGCGCATGCTGAGCATCGCGACCTCCATGCTGGAGTCGCCGGATTACGAGAGCGTCGAGCAGGCCCGCTTCGACAAATTGGAGACCGCGTGGGGCGAGCTCGATGCCGCGGTGCTGGACGCCGAGCTGGCCGAGCATCTGGTGCCCACCGCGCACGGCCGGGTGGGCTGGCGGATGACGCTGCCCGCGATCATCGCCTACTGGGGCGAGATCGCCCGCGACTTCGTCCTGCCGCCGCGTGATCTGCCGACGGTGATGGTGCAGGCGATGAAGGTGGATCCGCCGCTGGTGTCCCCGGACTTCCGGGCGGCGCTGTCCGCGCATCTGGGCGAGCGGCTCACCGTCCACGAGTTCGACTGCGACCACATGGTGTCCCAGGCGCGCCCCGCGCGGACCGCGGAACTGGTCCGCACCCTGCTCTGATCCCAGGAAGACGTGAAATGCCATCCAGCGAAGCCGAAATCGAGCGGGTGCGGGAATTGGTGGCGGCGATTCCGCCCGGCCGGGTCGCCACCTACGGCGATATCGCGGCCGCGGCGGGCTTGTCCACACCGCGCACGGTGGGCTGGATCATGCGCACCGACGCCGCGGATCTGCCCTGGCATCGGGTGCTGCGCGCAAACGGTACGCCCGCACCACATTTGGCGCATCGGCAGTTGGCCCAGCTGGCCGCCGAGGGCTGCCCGCTGGCCGGGGATCGCGTGGACCTGCGGCGGGCCCGGTTCCGGTTCGAGAACTGAACCGGCTACCGGCCCCGGGCCACGGAGGAATTCTTTCCCTTACAAACGAAAATCATGGAAAACTCCGGCCGGATCGGCGAAAGTGCCGGGCCGGAACGGCCATCAGGCCGCGCCGCGCTCGAAGCGGCGGCGCTCACGCGGCGAGAGTCCGCCCCAGATGCCGAAACGCTGATCGTGACTGAGCGCGTAATCGAGGCATTCCTTGCGCACCTCGCACGAGGAGCAAATGCGCTTGGCCTCGCGGGTGGAGCCGCCCTTGTCGGGGAAAAATGCCTCGGGGTCGGTCTGGGTGCACAGGGCCTGCTGGTGCCAGGATTCGGAGTCGGCTCCGTCACGGCGGGCGAGAGATTCGAACATGGCATCGAAATTGGTGAAAAGCAGCTTCACTATCCTCATCCCTTCAATACAAGTTTCAGAAAGAAAAACGCGCGGTTTGTTTTTTAACGGCCCATGCCGCAGTCACCACTGACCGCAGCCAACCGCGCCTGCTCACCATTGACAAAGATGCGACGGGCGTGCACGGCCGCCGGAGCAGCCGACCACGGCGCGAGCGCGGTGGTGAACATGAGTTCGCACCAGCTCAATGCCGGAACCTCGCCGCCCGCGAGGGTATTCAGAAGAGAAAGTTCCTGATCACTGTCATTCCACGCGGCGAACAACCACGAGGCGTCCAGCCGGCCCAGGAATTCCTCGGCGTCTTCCGGAATGCCCAGCGGCGCGTCCACCGCGAGATGAACGACCGCCGCGATCGCGTGGCGCATACGGGCGTCGAGGCCGACACCGTCATGGAGCAACAGGCCTTCGAGCGACTCCCGCAATCCCGCGCCGCGGTCGATCCGGAAGTCGTTCCGCCGGGCCGTGGTGACGTCGAACATTTGTTTCCTCCCTTGAAAATGCGCTTGTCCCAAAAGCGCCATGCGCTGATTTAAATGGCCCCGTGATCTTGTTGTCCAGTTTTGGGGCAATCTGGGGCAAACCCCTAGCAGTACTGACACTGGCCAGTGTGGGTACCCGCCGGGAACCGCACCGCAGGGTGCCTGGCACCACGCGGGCAAACATATAGGGAGTGGCGTGTTCCGCCGTTTATGGTCTGACCATGCCTTATGTGCGATCAGGTTCAGCAACAGTGCATTACACCACCAGCCAGGTCAGCGGCCCCACGCTACTGCTCGCCCACGGGTTCTTCATGGACGAGTCGATGTTCGATCCGATGCGCGAATCCTTGGCAGCCGCCGGTATCAATCTCGTAACGGTCGACGCGCGTTGCCACGGCCGGACGCAGTCACCCGATGGCGAACCGTTCAGCTATTGGGATCTGGCGGCCGACGGATTGGCGGTGCTCGACGAACTCGGAATCGAGCGAGCGGTTATCGGCGGAATGAGCCAGGGCGGCTACTCGGCATTGCGCATGGCATTGCTGGCGCCCGAACGCGTCCAGGGGCTGGCCCTGATCGATACCGAGGCCACCGCCTGCACGCCGGCCGAATTGGCGTACTACCGCGAATTCTTCGAACGCTGGACCGGAGCGGAGCCGCTGGCGCCGCTGGTGGCCGAATTGGCGCCGCAGCTCATCGGCGGCACCGATCCGCGGCAGTGGCGGGCCTGGACCAGTCGCTGGTACAGCTCCGACCGGCAGGCCATCATGCCCGCCGCGCGCTGCCTGATGGACCGGCGTTCGGTGCTGCACCGACTATCCGAGATCACCGCCCCGGCCCTGGTGGTGCGCGGCAGTCACGACGGCAACAGCACGTCCCAGAAGTCCGAGGCGCTCACCGCCGGGCTGTCCGGCGCCGACGGGGTGGTGACCATTCCCGGCGCCGGGCACGGGGCGGCCTGGACCCATCCGGAAGTGGTTGCGCCCCTGCTGATCCGACTGGTCGAGCAGTGCACCGCGCGGCGGGAGAGCCGGCTGGCGCGGGCGCTGTCGGCGCCGTGGGCGACCACGCGGGTCCCGCGCGAGAATCGGGCCCAGCGCGAGATTCAGGCCGCGTGGTAGCCGGTCGAGCGCGCGGTGGTCCCGCGGGCCGTGCCCATGGCGGTCACGGCCGGTCGGCGCCCTCGTCGAGGGCGGTCTCATCGGCGGAGATCCCGGCCTCGTGCCAGCTCGGAATGCCCAGGAAGATCTGGATCTGGCTGGGGTAGGCGGCGTTGAAGACGCTGAACAGCTGGACCGCGATATCGAAGCGCCGGGCGCTCTCCCGATCACGCAGGCGCATGGTGGCGCGAGGCCGTCCGTAGGCGGCGATGCCCTCGTCCCACATTTCCCGAAAAAGTCCGAAACGTCCGAGTTCTGCGAGGAATTCAACCGACCAGGCGGTATCACCGGAGCTCGCGATCAGCCCGCGCAGCCAGTGCACGGTGAGCCGGACCTCTTCCTCCCACTCGACCATCACCTCGCGCGCCGCGTCGTTGCCCAGGAACCAGCGCAGAATATTGGTGTCGCGCTCCAGCCCCGGGAATGCCCGCGCGTAGCTTTCGTTGCACGCCAGCACATTCCAGCGCGTATCGACGTAGGCCGCCAGATTCGGCTCGTGCAGCTCGAGGGCGCGGCGCATGTCGTCGGTGATTTCGGCGCGCAGCTGCTCCACGGACGGGAATTCGCTCACGCCGAGTCCGGCCAGATCGAGCAGATGGCGGCGCTCGACAGCGGACAGCGGGGTTATTCGATCCAGATATCGCAGCAGCGCGTCCACCACTTCGCGGGTGGGGTGGCCACGATCGCCCTTCTCCAAATGACTGATGTAGCTGGCGCTCACCCCGGCGTTGAACGCGAGTCTTTCGCGTGATACGCCCCGTGCATCACGCAACCGGCGCAGCAGCAATCCGAAGGTCGGCGGCTTCAGATCGTCCGAGTCCCTATCCGGTTTCACGCCCAGCACCACGCCGTTCCCTCTCCACAAACACTCAGCAAACCAACCTTCATCGCTCTGAGTCCTCCTGGTTCCGGACAGTGGGACCCGGTGTGACGCCTGGTGCGAACTGTGACGAACGCCGCATACTCCGCCAGTTCTCGACTCGGATACTGCCATATGCGATTGTTCCGAAGGTTAAAACAAGACCATTTCTACTATGTGTCGTGCCACATCTCATAACGTAACGACTATCCGCAATTGCTTAGCAAGCGCAGGTTTCCGGCGCGCCCGGCAGTCCCTGAACAGCCTGCCACTACGATCTTCAACCATGCGCAGTGAGCCCCTGACACTCACCCACCCGGGAACGGGATCGTGACACCCGTCGACGCCATCGTGCTGGCCGGAGGAAAGGCCAGCCGGATGGGCGGAGTGGACAAGCCCGCGCTGGTCGTGGGCGGGCAATCGATGCTGGACGCGGCGCTCACCGCGGTGGCCGGCTGCGCGCGCACGGTGGTGGTCGGACCGCACCGGCCCGAGCTGCCGCCGGAAGTCCTTCAGGCACAGGAGATACCGGCCGGGGCCGGCCCCGTCGCCGCCATCGCCGCCGGTCTGGGCGCTCTGGCCGGGTGCGAGTTCCCGGCCGGGCTGATCGTGGTGCTGGCCGCGGACATGCCCTTCCTCACCGCCGCCGCGGTGGGCGAACTGCTTTCCCACACAAGGGAATCCGGCAGCGACGCGGTGTTCGCCGCCGACGCCTCGGGCCGCCCGCAGTACCTGGTCGGCGTCTGGCGGCGCGCCGCCCTGGACGCGGCGCTGAATTCCCTGGACTCCCTGGTGAACCGGCCGATGAAGGCGCTGGTTCCGGTGGACACGGCCATGGTCGCGCTGCCCGGCGTCGAGGACTGCGACACCCCCGAGGACGTGCGCCGGGCTCGCACCGGCGCGGCCCGCACGGCCGAACCGCTGTGGCTCGACGAGGCGCGGGATGTGCTGCGCGGGAGCATCTCCCCGCTGCCGGTGCGCCGCGCCAC
>NZ_JBSGCY010000240.1:0-5328 GCF_053602115.1 Nocardia sp. NPDC004582
GCCCCGGGTGGCGGCGGCGAAGGCGGCGCGCGGGGAGATCTGGTGGCCGGGGGTGCGGTGGTTGACCGCGGCGCGCAGCGCTTCCCACGGGTTCAGGGCGGTGACCGGGGCGTCGGAGCCGATGGCGAGGGAGATGCCCGCGGCGGCCATGGCGGCGAACGGGTTCAGGGTGGCGGCCCGGTCCGCGCCGAGGCGGGTGGCGTACATGCCGTCGGGGCCGCCCCAGGCGGCGTCGAATCCCGGTTGGACGCTGGCGATCACACCCCACGCGGCGAGTTTGGTGATCTGTTCCGGGGTCATCATCTCGGCGTGTTCGAGCCGGTGCCCGCGCGAGGCGACGGCCGGGCCGCCGAGCGCGTCCACGGCCCGTTCGAATCCGGTGACGACGGCGTCCATGGCGGCGTCGCCGATGACGTGGAATCCGGTCTGGATCCCGGCTTCGGTGCAGGCGAGCACATGTGCGGCAATGGCTTCGGCGTCGAGGTAGGAGGTGCCGGTGCTGTCGCGGTCGGCGTAGGGTGCGCGCAGCCACGCGGTGTGCGAGCCGATGGCACCGTCGACGAACAGGTCGCCGCCGAGGGCGTGCACGCCGAGTTCCTTGACCAGGGTGCGGGCTTCGTCGGCGGTCCGCACGGCCTGTCCCCAGTAGGCGCGCACCTCCACGCCGTGGGCGTGGTCGAGCAGTTCGCGCACGTCGTCGGCGCCGGAGATCTCGGGTCCGGCGCATTCGTGCACGGCCACAACCCCGTTGGCGGCGGCCGAGTCCAATGCGGCCTGCCGGGCCGCGTCCCGCTGCGCCCGGCTCAACGCGCCCAGCGCCGCGCCGCGCACCCGGTGGTGGGCGTCCCCGCGCAGCGGCTCGCCGCGGGTGAATCCGCTCGCCTCGGTGATGCCGTCCACCGCGTCGAGCAGTGCGGTCGAGGCGACGGCCGAATGCGCGTCCACGCGAGCCAGATACACCTGTCGTCCCGGGGCGGCCGCGTCGAGTTCCTCGCGGGTCGGGGCCCGGCCCTCGGCCCAGCGGGTCTCGTCCCAGCCCTCGCCGAGGATCACCCCGTCCGGATGGCCGGAGGCGAAGTCGCGCACCAGGTCCAGGCATGCGCGCAGGGAACCGGCTTGCGCCAGATCGAGTCCCGTCAGTTTCAGCCCGAGCGCGGTGACGTGCACGTGCGGGTCCACGAATCCGGGTGCGACGAACGCCCCATCGAGGTCGATGATCTCCGCGTCCGGATGCAGCGCCCGTGCCGGTGTGTCCAGCCCGACCCACACCACGGTCCCGTCGGTGACGGCCATGGCCGTCGCGTCGGGATTGCTCGAACTGTAGATACGGCCGCCGACCAGCAACTGGGTACTCACGACTGCCCAGTCTGCCGCACGCCCCGCCGGTCGCGGCAATCGCACTCGCCGACTGTGACCAGGACCCCGTCCGCAATGCCGCGGGGCCGATCACCGGAGTGGTGATCGGCCCCGCGGGCGGTATGGATTGACGTGTGTGTTCCCGCTCAGCGGGGATCGATCATCTTGTATCCGTGGCCCTGGCCGTCGTCGTAGTACTCGGTGACCACGGTCGCGTCGATGACCTCGCCGTCGGGATCGATCACGACATTGCGGTATCCGTAGGGTCCGACGGCGGTGGCGACCCGGTTGAGCCGGCGCGCGGCGAAGGCGGCCACGACCGGGCGCAGCAGGAATCGGGTGAACGGCAGCAGCGCCAGCAGGCCGAGCGCGGTGGTGAGCAGGCCGGGCACGAACATCAGGACCGCGCCCACCCCGACCAGCGCGCCGTCGGCGACGGCGGTGCTGGGTTCGAGTTCCCCGCGCGCGGCGCGGCGGAATCCCTCGAACACGCGGCGGCCCTGCGAGCGCACGAGTACCAGACCCACGGCCGATCCGGCCAGCAGCAGCAGAATCGTGGGGAAGACGCCGATGAGGTGGCCGACCCCGATCAGGGTGGCGATCTCGGCGGCGAACCAGGCGAGGAACAACAGGGCGGGCATCAGGCGATCCTTTCGATCGGTCTACCCGTGACAACGCGCGAGGTCCCGATTTTTCTCCCGGGTGCGGTCCCGGTCACAGCGGTCAGGCGCCGCCGGGCCGGACCAGGCCGGTCTCGTAGGCCAGGACGACGGCCTGGACCCGGTCGCGCAGGCCGAGTTTGGTGAGGACGCGGCCGACGTGGGTTTTGACGGTGGCCTCGGAGAGGTAGAGGGCGGCGGCGATCTCGGCGTTGGAGCGGCCCGCGGCGATGTGTTCGAGGACCTCGCGTTCGCGGGCGGTGAGGACGTCGAGGACCCCTGGGTCGCGCCCGGCGGCCGGGTCCTCGGCGATGAGGCGGTCCAGCAGGCGTTTGGTGACCTTCGGGGAGACGACGGCGTCGCCGGCGGCGACGCTGCGGATGGCGGAGATGAGGTCTTCGGGCGGGGTGTCCTTGAGCAGGAAGCCGCTGGCTCCCGCGCGCAGCGCGCCGAGGGCGTGTTCGTCGAGGTCGAAGGTGGTCATGACGAGAACGCGGCTGCCGCAGCCGGATTCGATGATGCGGGCGGTGGCGGTGACGCCGTCGGTGACGGGCATGCGAACATCCATGAGGACCACGTCGGGGACGAGTTCGGTGGCGCGGGCGATGGCGGTGGCGCCGTTGTCGGCCTCCCCCACCACATCGATGTCGGGGTGCGCGCCGAGCACCATTCGCAGTCCGGCGCGCATGAGTTCCTGGTCATCGACGACGAGCACGGTGATCGGCACGCTCCCAACCTATCCGGCGCCAGGATGCGGGCGGATAGCCGGGCGGCGGCCGATGGCGGTCGGTGCAGGTGGGCGGCTCAGTCCCGCACCTCGTCGCGGTCGAGGGGGATGGTGGCGCGGACGGTCCAGCCGCCGTGTGGATTCCGGCCCGTGGTGAGGGTGCCGCCGAGCACGGCGATGCGTTCGCGCATGCCGACCAGGCCCAGTCCGCTGCCGGGGATGCGGGTGGCGAGCGCGGGCAGGGCGGTGGCGGATCCGGCGGGGCAGCCGGTGTCGGGGGGCGTGGTGAGCGGGGTGCCGCCGGTGTCGGTGATCTCGAGCAGTACGTCGGTGTCGCGGCGGGTGACGCGGACGTCGGCGCGCGGGTCGGGTCCGGCGTGGCGCAGGGTGTTGGTGAGCGATTCCTGCACGATGCGGTGGATGCCGAGGCTGACCTCGGGGGTGACGGTGTCGAGTTCGCCGCGCAGTTCGAGGGAGACGTCGAGTCCGGCGCTGCGCATCATGTCGGCGACCTTGGCGATGCCCGCGGTGCCGTGTTGCGGAAGTTGTTCGGGCGCATGCTCGGTGCGCAGCAGTTCGACCGTGCGGCGCAGTTCGCGCAGGGCTTCGCGGCCGGTGCCGGCGATGGTGGCCAGTGCCTGCTCGGCGGTGTCGGGGTCGTGGCGCAGGGCGTAGCGGGCGCCGTCGGCCTGCACGATGATGACGCTGACCGCGTGCGCGACCACGTCGTGCAGTTCGCGGGCGATGCGGGTGCGTTCGGCGGCGACGGCGTCGTGGGCGCGGCGTTCGCGGTCGTAGTCGGCGACGGCCAGGCGGGCGGCGACCTCGGTGTCGTAGGCGTGGCGGGCGCCGACGAATTCGGCCAGGGTCCAGCACAGCGCGTAGTAGAGGGCGTTGAACAGGATGTCGGTGCCCTGCGGTTTGCCGATGGCGGTCGCGGCGACGACTCCGTCGATGAGCAGGATCGCCAGATAGACGAGTCCTTGGCGGCGGCCGACGTACGCGACGAGGGTGTAGAGCATGATGCCCAGGCCCAGCAGCGCCGGGTGCACGGCGTGGTCGCTGACGCTCCAGTGCACCAGCGACGCGGTCATGGACAGCACGACCATGGTGGCCGCGGCGGCGCGGGTGTGGGTGCGACGGAACACGATCGGCAGCGGCAGCAGCACGCTGAGCACGAGATAGGTGGGTTTGTACTGGCTGTTGCTCAGGGCGAGCACATCGATGACGAACAGCAGCAGCGCGACCGCCGAATCGGTGATCAGCGGTTTTCCGCGCAGCCAGAGACTGAATCGGCGCACCCGTCCACCCTACGGGCCGGTTCGCTGCCGACTCGCTGGCAGACCCGACGGTTTGAATCCGGGCGGCGGCGTCTGGTTGGGTCGCGGAGTGAGCATTGCGGATTGGGCGATCCTGTTGACCGCGGCGACAGCGGCCGGCTGGGTCGACGCCGTGGTCGGCGGCGGCGGATTGATCGTGCTGCCCACCCTGTTCGTGGTGCTGCCGGGCCTGGCACCGCAGACGGCCCTGGGCACCAACAAGATTGCCGCGTTCTCCGGCACCAGCGCGGCGGTGTTCACCTTCGCCCGCAAGGTGCCGATGCGCTGGAAGGTGCTGATCCCGGGTGCGCTGATCGCGGCGGTGGCCGCCGCCTGTGGTTCGGCGGCGGTGGCCCTCATCGACCGCGCGTACTTCATCCCGATCGTCATGGTCGTGCTGATCGGGGTGGCGGTCTTCGTGACGCTGCGTCCCTCGATCGGGGTCACCATGGCCACCCATCCCCCGACACGGCGCAAGACCATCCTGGTGGTGGCGCTGGCCGCGGGCCTGATCGGCCTCTACGACGGTGTCCTCGGACCCGGCACGGGCACGTTCCTGATCATCACCTTCGCCACCCTGCTCGGCACCGAGTTCGTGCGGGCCGCGGCCATGGCGAAGGTCATCAACTGCGGATCCAACCTGGGTTCGCTGCTGTTCCTGGCGAGCACGGGTCATGTGCTGTGGGCGCTGGGCCTGTCCATGGCGGTGGCGAATGTGGCCGGTTCGATCGCCGGTTCCCGCATGGCCCTGGCCAAGGGCGCCGGTTTCGTCCGGGTCGTTCTGCTGGTGGTGGTCACCGCCATGGTGATCCGCCTGGGCTGGCAGCAGTTCGCCTGACCGGGCGGCGCTGCTCGCCGGGCTCAGACGCGGGCGAGCCGATGCACCGAGCTCAGGGGGCGAAAGGCTTCGGGCTCCTGGCGTAGTGGAACGTCGGCGATCACCGGTAGGTGGTCGGCGGGCAGCTCCGGCGCGGGCTGGGACAGCCACGGCGCCAGCACTTTCGAGGTGGTCTCCTGGATCTTGCGTTGCAGCGCTTCGCCGTCCTCGAGGCCGGGCCGCTGGAACAGCACGGTCAGCGCACCGGACACCGCGCCGACGACCGCCCCGACCAGGGCGGCCGCGCCGACGTCGTCGAGTTCCTCGGGGAAGGCGGCGCGCAGCTGGCGCGCGATCTCCTGCTGGGAGGCGAGCTGGGCGTAGGCGGCGCGACCGGACACCGCGGGCACCGTGCGCGACACCTGGGCGCACGACGGGGGGGATCCCGAG
>NZ_JBSGCY010000241.1:0-5179 GCF_053602115.1 Nocardia sp. NPDC004582
GCCCGCCCAGCGCGCGCGGCGACACCGCGCCCTTGGCCGGCCGCTCGTCGCGGTGGTCGCGCACGAACAGCGCCAGGATCAGGACGCCGAACGCGGCGATGCAGAAGCTGGCCACGAAGACCGCGTCGTAGGCCTGCGCGGTGGCGGCCAGGATGCCGATCGCGACCAGGGGTCCGGCGAACGCGCCGATGGTGTCCATGCTCCGGTGCACGCCGAAGGCGCGGCCGTAGAGCCGCGGCGGGGTGGACAGGGTGATCAGGGCGTCGCGGGGCGCGGTGCGCAGACCCTTGCCGGTGCGGTCGAGGGCGATGACCGCGCCGATCGCGCCGACGGCGCTGCCTGCGGCCGGCATGCCGAGTTTCGCGACCGCCGACAGGCCGTAGCCCAGTCCGGCGATGAGTTTGCGGCGGTTGGTCAGGTCGGCGACGTAGCCGCCGATCAGCCGCAGCAACGCGGTCGCGCCGGTGTAGGTGCCGTCGACCACGCCGTAGGCGGCGGGGCTCAGATGCAGTCCGATGACCAGGTACACCGGCAGCACGGCGGTCATCATCTCCGAGGAGATGTCGGTGACCAGGCTGACGGCGCCGAGTGCGAACACATTGCCGCTCAACAGGAAGAACGCCTTGCGGCGCGACGGTGTCGCGTCGTCGCCCCCGGAATGCGGGCGGTCGATCGTGGACATGTACATCGGTGTACTACCTCAGGGGGTCGCAGGGAAGCCGCTCGACGACCTGTGTTTTTGTCTGATCTACAAAAAGTTGCCGAAATCGCTGGCGTTCTCTGTTTTAGTCATCTAGCCTAAAACCATGACGACAGCGCGAGAGACCGCGGAGACCATCCGGGCGGCTCGGCGGCCCGAGGACCTCTTCGGTTCCGCCGCAACGGATTCCACGAGCAGGCAGGCGGCGCGACGCCGGTATCACCGGCTGGCCGCACTGGTCCACCCCGACCGGGTCGAAGCCGTCGACGCAGCGACCGCGAGCGCCGCCTTCGCCCGGCTCGCGGAGCTGTACCAGCGATGGCTGGACCTGGACGCGGCCGCCTTCGAGGTGACCGGGGCGCGCGGACGGCATCCCGTCGGCGCGCTGCACGCGGCCGGATCCATCGCCGACGTCTACCGCTCCGGTTCGGATCGGGTGGTGAAGATCCCGCGGCGGGCGGCCACCAACCGGCTGCTGGCCGGTGAGCGAAACGCCTTGCGCGACATCGCGACCGTGGCCGCCGAACACGAGTGGCTGCGGCCGTACTTCCCCGAACTCGTCGACACCGTCGACCACCTCGACTCGAGTACCGGCGAGCATCGCACGGTCAATGTGCTGGCGGGCCTGACCGACGGGTTCGTGACGCTGGAGGACGTCCGCGCCGCCCATCCGGACGGGCTCGACCCGCGCGACTACGCGTGGATGCACCGCCGGCTGCTGCGCTGCCTGGCCGGTGCGCACCTGGCGGGCTGGGTGCACACCGCCATCAGTCCCGCCAATGTGCTGGTGCATCCGCGACTGCACGGCATCGTGCTGGTGGGCTGGTCCTTCGCGACCCGGCCCGGCAATCCCGCCGCGGCCACGCTGAAGTCGCTGGACTATCCGCCCGAGATCCGCGACGCGGTCTCCCCCACCACCGACGTCCACCTCGCGCACCGCCTCATGCTCACCATGCTCGGCGACCGCGCGCCCGCCCCGATGCGCGCCTACGCCACCGGATGCCTGCAGGCCGATCCCGGACTGCGCCCCGAGGCCGCGGATCTGCTCGGCGAATTCGACGATCTGCTCGACCGGCTCTACGGGAAGCGCCGCTTCCGGCCGTTCGAGCTCACGAAAGGTAAGTGATAGCAATGGGTTACGGAAGCTGGGACGACAGCGCCTACGACGCGGCGCGGACCTTCCGCGCCGCCAAGGGCCTCGACGACTTCGGCTACACCGCCGACATGCGGTCCACGCCGTGGGAGCAGTGGAAGGCACACCCCACGCTGGATCCGTTCGGGGTGGGCATGCGGGAGTCGCGCGACTCCGACGACCACGGGAACTCGCTGCCCATCGCGGTGCTGTTCGACGTCACCGGGTCCATGGGCCGGGTGCCGCGGGTCATGCAGGAGAAGCTGGCCACACTGCACGGGCTGTTGCAGCGCAAGGGTTATGCCGACGATCCGCAGATCCTGTTCGGGGCCATCGGCGACGCCGACAGCGACCGGGTGCCGCTGCAGGTCGGGCAGTTCGAATCCGACAACCGCATGGACGAACAGCTGCGGCTGATCCTCCTGGAAGGCGGCGGAGGCGGGCAGAAGTCCGAAAGCTACGAGCTGGCGGCGTATTTCATCGCCCGCCACACCGTCACCGACGCGTGGGAGAAGCGCGGCCGCAAGGGCTACCTGTTCATCGTCGGCGACGAGCTGAACAAGAAGCGGCTGCCCGCGCGGCACATCCAGGCCGTCATCGGCGACGACGTGCGCAGCGACATCGCCGTCGACTCCGTCTACCGGGAGCTCGGCGACCGGTGGCACGTGCACTACATCCTGCCCAATCAGTCCAGCTACTACCGGGATCCGGAGATCGCCGAGCACTGGCAGCGGCTGCTGGGCGAGCGGTTCCTGCGGCTCGACGATCCGGCCGCGGTGTGCGAGCTCATCGCGCTCACCATCGGGATCGGCGAGGACCGCGTCGATCTGGGGGCCGGGCTGGCCGACCTGCGCGATATCGGGTCGACCGGTGCGGCCGACGCGGTCGGCAAGGCCCTCGCGCCGCTGGGCACGGTCCGCCGGGGCCGCAGCGTGGGCGCGCTGCCCGCCGCCACCGGCACCGACGACGCCGAGCTCTGACACGGCATCGGATCACGAGAAACGAAGGGACAGCTCATGTTCGGCGACCGTCACCTGATCGTGGTGGACCTCGGCTTCGGTGACGCCGGGAAAGGGGCCACCGTCGACTGGCTGTGCTCGGCGCGGGCCGGGCTCGACGTGGCCGCGGTGGTCCGGTTCAATGGCGGGGCGCAGGCCGCCCACAATGTGGTCGCCGACGGCCGCCACCACACCTTCCGCCAGTTCGGGTCCGGCACCCTGTCCGGGGTGCCGACCCTGCTGTCGCGGCACATGCTCGTCGAGCCCCTGGTCCTGGCGGCCGAGGCCCGCGAGCTCGCCGCGCTGGGGGTCGCCGATCCGCTCGCCCTGCTCTACGTCGACGAACGCGCCCTGCTCACCACGCCGATCCACGGAGCCGCCAACCGCTGCCGGGAGGATACGAGGGGTACCGCCCGGCACGGTTCGTGCGGCATCGGCATCGGCGAGACCGCGAGCTATGCCCTCGACCACGACGCGCCCCGGGTCGCCGACTGTCTGCGGCCGGATGTGCTGCGGCGCAAGCTGATCGCACTGGAGCAGCACTACGCGCCGCTGCTCGCCGCGGGACGGCACCGCTACGACCCGATCGACGATCTGGTCGCGGCGTACACCGCCTTCGCCGACGCGGTCGCCATCCTGCCCGGTGAGCAGCTCGCGGGATTCGCGCGCGACGGGCGGCTGGTCTTCGAGGGCGCGCAGGGTGTGCTGCTCGACGAGTGGCGCGGAACCCACCCCTACACGACCTGGTCGACGGTGGAACCCCGCAACGCGCGAGACATGCTGGCACGCATCGGCGCTCCCGGCTACGTGCTGGGGGTGACCCGGGCATACCTGACCCGACACGGAGCCGGACCGTTCCCGACCGAGGACCCGGCGCTGTCGATTCCCGAGCCGCACAATGGAACCGGCGTGTACCAGGGCGCGTTCCGGCGCGGGCACCTCGATCCGCTGCTGCTGCGCTACGCGATCGACGCCTGCGGCGGGATCGACGGGCTGGCCGTCAACCACCTCGATGCGGTCGGCGACATCCGCACCGCCACCGGGTATCTCACCGCGGACGGGTGCGTCGACCGGCTCGACTGCGGGGCATGGCAGGACCTGGAGCACCAGCGGCGGCTCACCGACCTGCTGTGTGCCGCCACTCCCGCCCTGGCCGACCTGCCCGGCGACGTCCCCGGCTATCTGGAGACCGAACTCGGCGCGCCGGTGGTACTCACCGCCCACGGCCCGGATCGAGCCGATCGCACGCTCCGGATCACCGCTCAGGCATGATTGTCCATTTGTGGAGCAACAATCCGCGGTATCCATCGACGTGATCGCCCTGCGCTTCGGGCCCGACGACCCCACCGCCACGCTCGGCATCGCCGCGCGGCGGTGGGAACCGTTCGCCGGCGAACTCGCGCTGCCGGGCGTGCTGCTCGGCCTCGGCGAACGTCTCGCCGAGGCCGCCCACCGCGCGGTGCACACCAAACTCGGGGTGCCCGAGGACGCCATCCTCGCCGTCGGGCAGGTCGCCACCTTCGACGAACCCCATCGCGACCCGCGCGGGCCGACCCTGTCCATCGCGATGTGGGCGGTAGTCGGCGCGCACGACTCCGACACCGCGACCTGGGTGCCCTTCGACGCGGTCCCGCCCCTGGCGTTCGACCACAACCAGATCGTCGCCGCCGCCCGCGCCCGGCTGGCCGACATGCTGTGGAAGGACCTGACTTTCACCCGCGCCCTCACCGGCGACGAATTCACCGCCACCCGCGCGGTCGGCCTCACCACCGCCCTGCACGGCGCCAAACCCGACCCGGGCAACCTCAACCGCACCCTGGCCGCGTTGCCCGGCCTGTCCCGCACGGGCGAACGCGTCCGGGTCAAAGCCACCGGCCGCCCGGCCGCCGTGTGGTCCTTCGGCTGAACACAGCCTCCCAACGGATCCTGGGCACGGGTCACGGGGGGCAGATCGGCCGCACCTGGTTCCTGAGGTTCATCACGCGAAATCGCCACGGCCGAGGGCATTCCGCGCGGCCACGAAGCCGGAGACGGCCCTCCCGTCGGGCGTTACGGGATCAGGACCGGGCGGCCACGCAGCGAGCCTGCGGCGAGGAGGCGGTGGGCGTCGGCAACGCGGTCGATCGGGAAGGTTTCGGCGACGCGCGGGGTCAGACGACCCGCGTCGACCAGTCCGGCCACTTCGGCCAAGCGGGTGCCGTCGGCGCGAATCCAGGTGTTGGACACCCGGATTCCACGCAGCGCCGCCGGCTCCGCACCACCCACCACCGCGACGAACGCGCCACCGGAGCGGACCGCGTCGAGCGCCTCCGCGCCCAGGACGGCCGCGTCCACCGCGCCGTCCACGCC
>NZ_JBSGCY010000242.1:0-5132 GCF_053602115.1 Nocardia sp. NPDC004582
CCCGCCTGGTGGCCTACGCGGCGGTGCCCGGCACCGCCGAGGAGCGCCGCGAAGAGGTGTCGGCCGCGCTGCGCGCCGCCCTGGGCGCGGAGCTGCCCACGTACATGGTCCCGGCCGCGCTGGTGGTCCTGGACACCCTGCCGCTGAACGCGAACGGCAAGGTGGACCGGGCGCGGCTGCCCGAGCCGGTCTTCGCGGTGGCCGCCTACCGCGAGCCGGTGACGGCCGTCGAGCAGGCTGTCGCGGCCGGCTTCGCGGAGGTCATCGGGGTGGCCGAGGGCACCCTGGTCGGTCTGGACACCGACTTCTTCGCCCTGGGCGGCAACTCGCTGATGGCGACCCGCCTGGCCGCCCGCCTCGGCTCGGATCTCGGTGTGCGCGTGCCGGTCTCGGCACTGTTCGAGGCTCCGACCGTGGCCGGCCTGGCCACCTGGATCGCCACCGCCGACCACGCCGACTCACTGCCCCCGCTGGTGCGCCGCACCGACGCGGGCCCGGCCCCGCTGTCGCTGGCGCAGCAGCGGATGTGGGTGCTCAACCGCCTGCACCCGGAGTCGGGCGCCTACAACGTGCCCGTCGCCATCCGCCTCACCGGCGCGCTGGACCGCGACGCGCTCACCGCCGCCCTGCGGGATGTGCTGGAGCGCCACGAGATCCTGCGCACCCGCTACCCCGAGGTGGACGGCGAGGCCGTGCAGGTGGTGCTCGACCTCGGCGAGCTCGACGGCGAGCTCACCCCGGTCCCGGTGGCGGAGCCGGACCTGAACGCCCGCCTGCTCGAGGTCGCCACGGCCGGTTTCGATGTCACCGCCGCCCCGCCGGTACGGGTCCAGCTGTTCGAGCTGGCCCCGGCCGAGCACGTGCTGATCGTGGTGCTGCACCACATCAGCGCCGACGGCTACTCGGTGCTGCCGATGACCCGGGATCTGGTGCTGGCCTACACCTCCCGCCTCACCGGCGCGGCTCCGGCGTGGGCTCCGCTCGAGGTCCAGTACGGCGACTTCGCCGCCTGGCAGCGCGCGGCGCTCGGCTCCGACACCGACCCGGAGAGTCTGCAGTCGCGGCAGCTGGCGTTCTGGGTGAACGAACTGTCCACCGCCCCCGAGCAGTTGGCGCTGCCCACCGACCGCCCGCGGCCGGCCCGGCGCGAAATGCTCGGCAAGACCATCGCTTTCGAGATCGCGGGCGACACCGTCGCGAAGCTCACGGAGCTGTCGCAGGCGCACGGCGCGACCCTGTTCGGCGCGGTGCACGCCGCCTTCGCGGTGCTGCTGTCGAAACTGTCCGGGCAGCGCGACATCTCGGTCGGCGTTCCCGTCGCCGGGCGCGGTGAGCGGGCGCTGGACGACCTGATCGGCATGTTCGTCAACACCGTGGTGCTGCGCGCCGAGGTGGACGCCAAGCTGGCCTTCACCGACCTGCTGCGTCAGGTGCGCGATCGCGACCTGGCCGCGTTCGACAACGGCGACGTGCCGTTCGAGCGGGTGGTCGACGCGGTGCTGTCGGCCACCGGCCGGCCCCGGTCGGCCTCGGGCAGCCCGCTGTTCCAGGTGGCCTTCGCCTTCCAGAACATGGCGCCGGTCTCGGCCGAACTGCCCGGCCTGACGGTCGAGGCGCTCGAACCGGAGCTCACCGAGGCCAAGTTCGATCTGCAGCTCACCGGTATCGAGCAGCACGACGACGCCGGCCGGGTGGTCGGCCTGGACATGCGATTCACCTATGCCACCGACATCTTCGACGCCGACTCGGTGCGCCTGCTGGCGCAGCGGTTGCGGCTGGTGCTCGACGCCGTGGTCGCCGATCCGGCGGTCGCGGTGCGCGCCATCGACATCCGCACCGAGGCGGAGCGCGGCCGCCGCCCCGGCACGGGTGCGCCGAAGACCGAAAACGTCGCGCCGGAGCCGTCTTCGGACGCCCCGGCCGATCTGCCCGCACTGATCGCCGCCGCGTCGGCCACCGCTCCCGAAGCGGTCGCCCTCACCCACGGCGAGCACACGGTGACCTACCGGGATCTCGCCGAGAAGATCGCCGTCACCGCCCGCGCCATGGGCGCCGCCGCGAAACCGGAGGCGCTGGTCAACGTGGCACTCGCCGGGCTGGTGCCCGGCATTCTGGCCGCCCTCGGCGCGGCCGGACTCCGTCAGGCCCTGAGCACGCTCACCGCGGACGCGCAGGCCCTGGTCCTTCGCTCGGAAAGCTCGTCGGAAGGAAGCCTCTGATGTACTACGCAGAGTCGATCGCCACCACTCGGACCGGACGCGCCACGGCCTTGCGCCGGGCCTACGGTGTGGGCGACCTACCATGCCTGATCGCCGTGGTGGCCGAGCTCGACGCCGAACGCGTCGCGCTGCGCTACGCCGGCGACACCGTCGCCTACGGCGTGCTGGCGGCCGAGATCGCGATGCTGAGCGAGGCGATGGGCGGCGCGCTCGAGCCCGAGGCGCTGATCCAGGTGGTGGTCTCGGGCCAGCTGCCCGGCCTGATGGACGGCGAGGCGGGTGGCCTGACCGCGGCGCTGGAAGCCCTGGTCGACGACGCCGTGCTGGCCGCCGCCGATGTCTTGGACCCCAAGCTGGCCCCGGTCGAGACGCTCAGCACCCAGTTCCGGGCGCAGGCCCAGCTCACCCCGGACGCCATCGCCATGGACTACGACGGCGAGACCCTCACCTACGCCGAATTCGCCACGCGCGTCACGGTTCTCGCCCGCCACCTGCGCACCCTGGGGGTCGGCCCGGACGTGCTGGTGGGCCTGGCGGTGCGCCGCTCCTTCGAGCTGCTGGTCGGCATGTTCGCCATCCTGGAGGCGGGCGGCGCGTACGTGCCGATCGATCCGGACCACCCGGCCGAGCGCACCTCCTACGTGCTCGAGGTGGCCCAGCCCGCGGTGGTGCTCACCACCACCGCCGACCACCCGCCCTTCGAGATCGCCGCCCCGGTGCTGCGCATCGACGAATTCGAGGACAACGCACGGGAACTGGGCATCAACGGCGACCGGCTGCTGTCCCCGGCCGACGACCCGGAGCTACCCCAGCCGGGCCCGGACAACCTGGCCTACGTCATCTTCACCTCCGGTTCCACCGGCCGTCCCAAGGGCGTGGCCATCCCGCATCGCGCGGTGATCGCCTTCCTGCGCTGGCAGCAGCGGCAGTTCCGGCTCACCGACGCCGACGCGGTGCTGTACAAGACCTCCACCACGTTCGACGCCTCGGTGTGGGAGATCTTCTGGCCCTTGACCACCGGCGCGCGGGTCGCGATGGCCCGCCCCGACGGCCACCTGGACCCCGCCTACCTGGTGGACGTGATCCGCGAATCCCGGGTCACCACCGCGTTCTTCGTGCCCTCCATGCTGGCCGAACTGGTGGGCGAGGTGATGCGCCGCGGCGAGGAGATGCCCGATTCGCTGCGCTACCTGCTCTCCGGTGGCGAGGCCGTCCACGTCGGAATCGCCGCTGACTTCCGCAGCGTCAGCGGCGCCACCCTGTTCGACGTGTACGGCCCGACCGAGTCCACCGTGCTGGCCACCTCGCACGAGGTCACCGCCGCCGACATCGACTCCATCCCGATCGGCAACCCCGGCGACGACGTGGAAGTGCTGGTCCTGGACCAGGATCTGCGCCCGGTGCCGGTCGGCGTGGTGGGTGAGCTCTACATCGCGGGCCCGCAGCTGGCCCGCGGCTACACCGGCCGCTACGGCCTCACCGCCGAGCGCTTCGTGGCCAACCCCGAGGGCCCCGCCGGTGACCGCATGTACCGCACCGGCGACCTGGTGCGCTGGGTGTCGAACCCGGACAACGGCCCCGACGAGCTGGAATACGTGGGCCGCAGCGACTTCCAGGTGAAGATGCGCGGTCTGCGCATCGAGCTCGGCGAGGTCGAGACCGCGCTGCGCCGCGACGCCGCCGTCGCGCACGCGGCCGTGCTCATGCACACCCGTGCCAACGGCGAACAGGCCCTGGTCGGCTATGTGGTGCCCGCCGCCGGTCACGAGATCGACAGTGCCGCTGTGCTGTCCACGGTGCGGGTGCACGTGCCCGAGTACATGGTGCCGTCGCTGCTGGTCCCGATGGCCGCGCTGCCGCTGAACGTGAACGGCAAGGTGGACCGCCGCGCACTGCCCGAACCGGATTTCGCCGAGGCCGCCACCGTCTACCGTGCGCCGGAGACCCCGGCCGAGGAAGCGGTCGCGGCCATCTTCGCCGACCTGCTCGACCTCGAGCAGGTCGGCGCGGACGACGACTTCTTCGCCATCGGCGGTAACTCGCTCATCGCCACCCGCGCCATCGCCCGTATCCGGGAGACCCTCGGTGTCACCGTGGACGTGCGCGACTTCTTCGATCGCCCGACCGTGGCCGCGCTGGCCGCCCTGGGCGACAACGCGGGCCCGGCCCGGCCGCCGCTGATCGCGGGCCCGCGCCCGGACCACATCCCGCTCTCGCCCGCCCAGCAGCGCATGTGGTTCCTCAACCACTACGCGCGCAGCGAATACGACCCGGCCGCCGACGAATTCGATCCGGCCGCGGTGGACAACATGCCGTTCGCGCTGCGCCTGCGCGGCGATCTGGACACCGACGCGCTGGCCGCCGCCTTCGCCGACGTGGTCGAGCGCCACGAGTCGCTGCGCACCTACTACCCGGCCGCCGAACAGGGCCCGGCCCAGATGGTACTGCCCGCCGCAGCGGTCGACCTGACCCCGCGCGACGTGCCCGAGGATCAGCTGGTCGGCACCGTACTCGGTTTGGCCGCACAGGGTTTCGACGTCACCGCCGAGGTGCCGCTGCGCGCCCGGCTGCTGCGCTCGGGCCCCGGCGACCACACCCTGGTCGTGGTGGCCCACCACATCGCCGCCGACGGCGCCTCCATCGGCCCGCTGGTGCGCGACCTGGTGATGGCGTACGTGGCCCGCCAGGCCGGGCAGCGCCCGCAGTTCGCGCCGCTGGCCGTGCAGTACGCCGACTACGCGCTGTGGCAGCGCGCCTGGATGGGCGACGAGGCCGACCCGGAGTCGGTGTCGGCTCGCCAGATCGCCTTCTGGGCACGCGCCTGCACCGGCGCTGCGGCTTCGAACCGGGAGAACTGCGGGTGGTCGTGCTCGAGTCGCAACCCATCCATCGGCAGCGTCAGCGGTACCGGAT
>NZ_JBSGCY010000243.1:0-5116 GCF_053602115.1 Nocardia sp. NPDC004582
CGGCGCGGCCGCCGGTGCGGGCGCGGCCGTGGCGGCGGTGGCCGTCCACGCCGGAGTCGATCTGATACCCGCCAGCCGCCAGCGGGCCGGTACGCGGCGCGCGGCCCGGCTGCGCTGGATCGCCTACCTGGTGGTGGGCGCGCTCGCCGCGGCCCTGATCGGTCCGTGGCTGGTGCTGGTCCTCGTCGCCGCGGGTCTGCTGGAAGTCGTTGTCCGCACCGGGATTCCGGGCCGGTCCACCGCATCGGCGGCGCCGCTGCCCCTGGCGCTCGCGCTGCCCGCCCTCGGTGGTCTGGCGGCCGTGAGCTGGGTCGCCGTCAAGGTCGGCGCCCTCTCCTACGGCGGCGGCTTCGTCATCATCCCGCTCATGCAGTCCGACGCGGTCACCCACTACCACTGGATGACCGACGCCCAGTTCCTCAATGCCGTTGCCCTGGGCCAGATCACGCCGGGCCCGGTCGTGCAGACGGTCGCGGTGGTCGGCTACGCCGCCGCGGGCCTCCCCGGCGGCCTGCTCGCCGCCCTCGTGGCCTTCACCCCGTCCTTCCTGTTCGTCATCCTCGGCGGCCCCCGCTTCGACCGGCTCCGCGAAAGTCCCGGAGTCCTGGCCTTTCTCGCGGGTGCGGGCCCGGCCGTCATCGGAGCCATCCTCGGTTCCGCTGTCCCGCTCGCCCTGGCCCTGCAGCACGCGTGGCAGTTCGCCGTCCTCGCCGCGGCCGCCGTCTTCCTCCTGGCCGCGCGGCGTGGCGTGGTCGCCACCCTGCTGGGTGCCGCCGCCATCGGAATCGCCGCCGCCGCGGTGGGTCTCCCGATCTCCTGACCGCAAGGCAAAGGGCCGACGCGGATTCCGCGTCGGCCCTCCTCCCTACCCCGGGCTCTCGTCCCCCAGGCCAGTCACGTTAGTGAAACGCCACCATTTCCGAAGGCCCCCGCTTTCATGGGCGGAGGACCGAGGGGCTGACGCCCCGGGGCGAGGAGCCCGATCACAGGTCCGCGATGGCGGCCAGCGGGGGTGTGCGGGCGGCTCGGATGGCGGGCCACAGGGCGGCCAGCACTCCGACGAAGCCGGAGGCCAGCAGCATCAGGATGATCTGGCCCCACGGGACCGCGATGGTCGCGATACCGAGATCCTTCAGCGTGCTGAGGAATCCGATGCCCAGACCGATGCCGAGGATGACGCCGACCACCGCGCCGAAGATGGCGATCAGCATGGATTCCAGGTAGATGCTGCGGCGGACCTGCGGGCGCTGCATGCCGACCGCGCGGAGCATGCCGATCTCGCGGCGGCGTTCCACCACCGACAGGGCCAGGGTGTTGACGATGCCGAGGATGGCGATCACCACCGCCAGGGCCAGCAGGCCGTAGAGGATGGCCAGCAGGGTGTCGATCTGCTTGCCCTGCGCGCCCTTGAAGTCCTCGCGATCCTGGACCTGCACGATCACGTACTGCTCGGTGGCCTTCTCCAGGTTGGTGCGCATGGCGGGCAGATCCGCGCCGGGCTGGGCCGTGACCAGGACCAGGAAGCTGCTCTGATAGCTGACCGGCACGGTCCGCTCGTACAGCGACATGGAGACGACCAGGTTCTGCAGCAGCTGGGTGTCCTTGTAGACGCCCGCCACGGTGACCGGGAACTTGCGGTAGTCCAGGCTGGTGATGTCGACGGTGTCGCCGAGATGCCAGCCGTGGTCGGCCGCATAGGTTTCCGAGACCATGATGTCGTCGGCGCCGAGCTGGTCGGTGCCCTCGCGCATGGTGTAGTCGAGCACCTTGGTCATCTGGCCCTCGGGCGAGGTGCCCAGCACCTGCTTGCCGTCGACCTTCAGCGCGACCCCGTGGAAGGCCACCACATCCTTGACCTGCGGCACCTGGGCGACGGTGGCGGTGGCGGCGAGCGGGACGCCGATCAGGCCGCCGGGCGGGCCCTGCAGCATATAGTCGGCCTTCACGCCGTGGTCGACCAGTTCGCTGATGCTGGCCTTGGCCGAGGAACCGAGCATGCCGATGGCGGACACCAGCATCAGGCCCAGCGTCAGCGCGAACGCGGTCGCCGCGGTGCGCCGCGGATTGCGAATCGCGTTGTTGCGCGCCATCCGTCCGACCGGGCCGAACGGCCGGGTCAGCACCCCGAGCGCCGACACCACCGGCCGCGACAACGCGGGCGAGGCGAACAGCACCGCGAGAATCAGTGCGGCCGCGCCGATCCCGACCACCGCGGCGGCCGTCCCGCCGGTGCCGCGCGCGCCCAGCGCCACCAGCACCGCACCGGCCACCGCCAGCACCGCGCCGACAATGGTCCGCAGCCGCAACGACTCTCCGTGCGAATTGGACTCCGACCGCATGGCCTCCACCGGCGGCACCTTCGCCGCCCGCCGCGCCGGGGCGTACGCGCTGAGCACCGTCACGACGGTGCCGACCACGATCGCCACCACCACGGTCCGCGGTTCCAGCGACATGGTCCCGGTGGGCAGCCCCAGCTTGAACGCGTTGAGCAGTCCGGACAATCCGAACGCCAGCCCGACGCCGGCGGCCAGACCCAGTGCGCTGCCGATCAATCCGACGATCAGCGACTCCCCCACCACCGATATCGCGATCTGCCGGCGGCTCGCGCCGACCGCCCGCAGCAGCGCCAGCTCCCGCAGTCGCTGCGCGACCAGCATGGAGAAGGTGTTGTAGATGATGAACGTGCCCACCAGCAGCGCGATGGACCCGAACGCCAGCAGGAAGTAGTTGATGAACTTCAACGCGTTGCCCAGCTGCGCCTTGAAGTCCGCACGCACCTCGTCGGCGTTCTGCACCTTGTACTCGGGCAGGGCCGCCTTGATCTCGTCGCGCAGATCGTCGGCTTTCACCCCGGGCCGCGCCGCGACGTCCACCCACGCCACGTGCTTGCCGTCGGTGAACAGCTGCCGCGCCTGCGTGTCCTCGAACAGCAGCTGCACGAAACCACCGGTATTGGAGGAACCGTCGATCTCGTAGATGCCCGACACGGTCACATCGATATTGCCCTTGGACGGCACCAGCACCTGGGTGCGATCACCGACCTTCAAACCGGCCCGATCCGCGCCGCCGTTGTTGATGGAGATCTCACCCGGCTTGGCCGGCGGAACGCCGTCGACATACTTCTCCGGCTCGGCCACCGACTTCTCCGGCGGCAGATACGACTGGCCGAAAGCCGGTGCGCCACCGGTCTGTACGGCGTGGCCGTCCTTCAACAGGACCACGGGCCCATTGACGCTCGGCGCGATGGTCCGGACGCCGTCCAGCTGGGAAATCTTGGTCACCACGTCGTCCGGCACGCCGAGCGACTGCTGCCCCTTGGGCTGCACCCGCACGTCCACGCCCTTGGCCTGATTGGCGAAGATGCCGTCGAAGGTGCTCTGCAGGGTGTCGGTGAAGATGAACGACCCGGAGATGAAGGCGGTGCCGAGCACCACCGACAGCAGGGTCAGCACCAGCCGCACCTTGTGCGCGGCGAGATTGCGCAAGGCGACCTTGCGCATCGGGGAGGCTGCCATCAGAGCTCGTCCTCCCCGGCCGTCGTCTCCAGCGACTTCATCTTGTCCAGAATGGAATCCGCGGTGGGCTCGCGCAGTTCGTCCACGATCTGCCCGTCGGCGAGGAACACCACCCGGTCGGCGTGCGAGGCCGCGCGCGGATCGTGGGTCACGATGACCACGGTCTGCCCGAACTCGTCGACCGCGGCGCGCAGGATGGACAGCACCTCGCCGGAGGAGTGCGAGTCCAGGTTGCCGGTCGGCTCGTCACCGAAGATGATGTCCGGCTTGCCGGCCAGCGCGCGGGCGCAGGCCACGCGCTGCTGCTGGCCGCCGGACAGTTCGGCGGGCCGGTGCGCGAGGCGGTCGTTGAGGCCGAGCCGCTTGGTCACCGTCGAGAGCCACTCCTCGTCGGGCTTGCGGCCCGCGATGTCCAGCGGCAGCGTGATGTTCTCCAGCGCGGTCAGGGTGGGGACCAGGTTGAACGCCTGGAACACGAAGCCGATCCGGTCGCGGCGCAGGTTGGTCATCTGCTTGTCCGAGAGCCGGGTCAGATCGGTGTCACCGATGTGGACCGTGCCCGCGGTGGCCGAGTCGAGCCCGGCCAGGCAGTGCATGAGCGTCGACTTCCCGGAGCCCGACGGGCCCATGATCGCGGTGAACTCCCCCTTCGCGAACTCGGCCGAAACCCCGGCCAGCGCGCGGACCTGTGTATCGCCGGAGCCGTAGATCTTCACAAGGTCGGTCGCGCGAGCCGCGACCGCGTCGGCGCCTGTGTCGAGAGTGACGGATTCCGAGACATTCGAAGTCATGCTGTCCAGTGTGTCTAGCTTCGTGGAGGGATGCCATCCGGGATGTCCCTGATGGCCGTGTCCTCACCAAGTCCACACGAACGACCGGGTCGGGGCCTCAATTGATGGGGGCGGACCGCCACCAGTCCAGCAACACCTCATCCGTGGTGAGGAACCCGGTGCTGTACATGAGGAAGGCGTGCTTGCCGTCCTTGGCGCCCTTGCCCTCCTTGACCGGGAACTCCGTCACCAGCCGCGGGCGCAGCAGGGCGCTGCCGCTGATCTGGTAGTTCGTGAGCTTCCCGCCGTGCGCCTTGGCCTCGGAGCGAGTGTGTCCGGGCAGCGCGGCCAGCGCCTCCTCCAGCTCGGCGGCCGAGGAGTACATGACGAACCGGTACGCCGGGTGGCCGACGCCGCCCGTGCAGTCCCAGGCCACCGACCAGTTGCCCAGGTCCGGATCCCCGGCGCCGGAATCCGGCGGGGGCGCGGAGTGCTGGTAGGTCGTGCAGGCCGCGCCCTGGTAGCCGATGCCGGAATTGGTCTCGGCCGACGGGTCGGCGGGCGGCAGCATCTGCGGGAAGCGCTGGCTGAGCAGCTGCGCGTCCGCGCCCACGTGCTCGGGGACGCCGGCGGGCTCGGTCGCCTCGGTCGGCGCGGGCTCCTCCTCGATGCCGGGCGCGGGCGCGGCGGTGGTGGTCGCGGGGGTGTTCGAGGTCGCCTCCCGGTCGAGCACGGCCAGGCAGCCCGCGATGGCCACCAGCGGCAGCACCACGACGGCGGCCGCGCCGAGCAGGCAACCTGGCCGTGCTCGACCGGGAGGCGACCTCGAAC
>NZ_JBSGCY010000244.1:0-5115 GCF_053602115.1 Nocardia sp. NPDC004582
GGCCGGACCCGCCTGCGGGTCGCCCCTCCGCGACAGCGCGCGGAGCGCCCGCGGCGAGTGCGGCGGAGGCGCGCGTGCTCGCCGGATCGATCCCGCCCGGAACACGGCCGGGCAGCGGACGGTAGGACGGGAGATCCTGGATGCCGGTCGAGGCGGCATGGGCCTCGCAGACGATCGCCGCCTCGGAGAGTCCGGGTCGGTCGCGGAACGGGGTCGGGAAGCGGTCGGCCAGTTCCCAGGTCAGGTGCTGCCGGTCGGCGCGACGCTGGCGATACAGCTCGGCGACGGCGGCCAGGTCCGCGCCGAAGGGGTCGAGGTCGGGGTCGGAGGGGCGAATCGCCAGGTACCAGGCGGTGATTCGATCGCCCGCGCCGACTTGGAGCACGCGCACCGCCCCGGCGGTGACGGCGGGGAGGCGCGGGGCGGTCAACGCGGTGGCGAGAATGCGGTCGATCTCGGAGTCGGTCAGGTCCGCGGTGCCCGCGATGACGGTGCCGGTGGAGGTCAGCAGCCAGGCCGAGACCTGTTGTTCGGCGGCGAAATCGACGATCAGGGTCTCGATCTCGGCTCCGGCGGCGACCGCGGACAGCAGGCGGCGCTGGCGGTCGGCCCGGGATTGCACGCGTCGCCAGCGCACATCGGCGGCCTGGTCGGCCAAGTATTCGATGATGCGGCTGAACGGCACGCTCTGCGGTGCGGACAGCAACGGCAGGCCGTGGTCTCGGCACGCCGCCACCACGTCCTCGGGCACCTGCCCGTGCAGGGCCTGCCCGGCGACCACTCCGGCCACCCCGGATCCGGCCAGCAGGCTGACGTAGCGGTCCGAGTCGGCGGCGTGCTGCCGCCACACCAGGCCGGTGCAGACCAGCGCGCCGGGGGTGACGAAGGGCCGGGGGTCGGGCATGTCGGTGGCGCAGACTCGCGCGACCGGCCGGTCCAGGTCCCCCGCGTCTCCGTGCAACAGCCGCATGCGCAGTTGGGGCGCATCGAGGATGTCGCGTACTCGCACGGCCTACCTCCCGTGGTCGGTCCGAATTGTCCGCCACGGTAGAAGCCGGTTGTTGCCACCCCGTTTCCGGCGAATCACACCTCGGTAGGGTGGTCGCCGTGAGTCGGCGCATACCAGTCCTGATCGTGGCCGGATTCCTCGGTGCCGGCAAGACGACGCTGCTCAACCGGCTGTTGCGGACCCGCGACGCCCGGATCGGGGTGGTGGTCAACGACTTCGGCGCGGTGAACATCGACGCCATGCTGGTCGCGGGTCAGGTCGACGCCATGGTGTCGCTGGGCAACGGGTGCGTGTGCTGCGCGGTCGACGTCAGCGAGCTGGACGAGCTGTTCGACCGGCTGGCGCATCCCAAGCAGAAGATCGACGTCATCGTGGTGGAGGCCAGCGGACTGGCCGAGCCGCGCAATCTGATCCGCATGGTCGTGAACAGCGACAATCCGCGGATCCGCTACGGCGGGCTGATCGAGGTGGTCGACGCCGAACACTTCCCCGAGAGCCGCGACCGACATCCCGAACTCGCCACGCACCTGCGGATGGCGGATCTGGTGGTGCTGAACAAATCCGACCGGGTCGAGGCCGCCGCGCTGGAGCGGCTGCGGGCGGAGATCACCGCGGCCGTCGGGCAGGTGCCGGTGTATCCGACCAGCCACGGGCGCATCGACCCGGGCCTGCTGTTCGACCTGCCCACCCGCGCGCCCCGCACCCCGCGCGTCGGCGAGCAGCTCAGCTTCGACGAACTACTGCACGACGACGCCGCGGACGACCCGGGCCACGGCGACCACTGCCACGACGGCTGCGCCCACGACCACCGGCATCTGCACGACGGCTACGACAGCGTCTCCTTCACCTCCGACACCGACCTCAATCCGCGCGAACTCATCGCGCTGCTGGAGGATCCGCCGTCAGGCCTGTTCCGCGCCAAGGGCGTGCTCGCGTTCGCCGTCCCCGACGATCCGCGAAAGTTCGTGCTGCACATGGTCGGCCGCCACATCACCCTGGAGCCCACCGCCTGGGCCCGCCACGAGCCCCGGGTCAGCAATCTGGTCCTCATCGGTTCGGGCCTCGACGCCGACGCCGTCACCGACCGGCTGCGCGGCGCCGTCCACGCCGCCGCCGATCCCCTCGACGACCACGCGCTGCTCCCGGTCTGGCGGTATGTCGCCGATGACCAGGCGCTTGTCGGCGAGAGCTGATTCGGCCTCGAGTTCGGCGCGCAGCTCGGCCACCTCGGCGGCCAGCTCGTCGCGCATCGACTCGCGTTCGACCAGTGCCGCCCGCATGGTCTCGACACTGTCGTTCATGGCCGCGAGCCGCTGATCGGCGCCCCGCAGCAGCCACTCCACCACGTCGCGCCGCCCGACCGCGGCGCTCGCGGCACGCACCCAGTCGACGGCGAACCGCACCCACTCCTGCGGCTTGGGCACGTCCTTGGGGTCGTCCCACCCCTTGCGCTGGGTCGCCTTGGTCGACAGCACCAGCTGCGCCTTCTTGCCGCGTCCCGGCGAGCTCATCTCCGCCATGGACAGCTTGCCCGCGCTGGTCACCACGGCGGTGAACCGGTACTTGCCCGCCAGGTGCATGCGCAGTTCGGCGGTGCCGCGGCCGTCGGAGTCCATGGCCCCCAGCCACGGACCGTCCGCCGCCTCGATGATGGCCGCCAGAATCTCCAGCTGCCCGACACCGCGGCGCAACCGCGCGGCGGCGGTGCGCAACGCGCCCGGCGTGGCCGTCATCTGATCCCAATGCATGCCCCGAACATATCCCCACCGCGGGACGCCGCCGTGATTGACTGGCCGAGTGAACGGGTTCCCGGCAGTGGCCTCGTGGCGGCATCGCGGCGCGCGGACCGGATTCGAGGTGGCGTTCTTCGCCGAGGACGAACGCGGGCTGCTGATCCGCGGCACCACCACCGCCACCGAGGACGGCGCGTCCTGGATCATCGATTACGTTGTGCTGCTGGACGCTTCGTGGGCGACCCGGTCGGCCCGGATCACCGGGCGCGGCGCGCAGGGCGTCCGGGTGGTGGAACTGGAGGCCGACGGGCGGGGCCGGTGGACCGTCGACGGTATGCCCGCGCCGCACCTGGACGGTTGCTTGGATCTGGACCTGGAGTCCTCGGCCATGACCAATACCTTTCCGGTGCATCGGCTGTGGCCGCTCGGCGACCATCCGGTGTCCACGCCCGCGGCGTATGTCCGGGCCGCGGATCTGACCGTGACCCGCTTGGAGCAGACCTACTGCCGGATCGGCGCGCGGCATGTCGCCTACACCGCACCGGACCTCGACTTCGCATGCCGGCTGACCTATGACGCGGACGGGCTGATCTCGGACTATCCGGGTATCGCGGCCCGGGTTCAGTAACCGGGCTCGGTAACCCGACACAGAAAACAAGCGAGGCGGCTCGTTTTCGCCGCGGACGCGCGACGGTGCCCTAGCCTGGCGGCGTGCGAGTTGTGGTTGCGAATCGTGGTGAGGTCGCGGTCCGGGTGGTGCGGACGGCACGGGAGCTCGGCTACTCGACGGAGGTGCTGCACACCGCCGAGGACAGCGCGAGCCTGGCGGTGCGGCTCGCCGATCAGGCCCTCGTGTTGCCGGGCAGCGGTGCGGCCGGATACCTGGACATCGACTCGGTGGTGCGCGCGGCCGCTGCCTGCGGGCCCGGCGCACTGGTCCATCCCGGGTACGGCTTCCTCAGCGAGAGCGCCGAATTCGCGGCCGCCTGCGCGGCGGCCGGACTCACGTTCGTCGGCCCCTCCCCCGAGGTGCTGCGCGTCTTCGGCGACAAGGTCGCGGCTCGCGCGACGGCCGAACGCGCCGGACTGACCGTGCTCCCCGCGACCCGTGCGGGAGCCGAGTCCGCCGAGATCGCGGCCCTGCTGGCCGACCACCCCGGCGGCGTCATGTTGAAGGCCGCGGCGGGCGGCGGTGGACGCGGCATGCGGCCCGTCACCGACCCGGACCGCCTGGCCGAGACCATCGACCGGTGCCGGGCCGAGGCGCTCACCGGATTCGGCGACGACCGGGTGTACGCCGAGGCGCTCGTCACCCGCGCCCGCCACATCGAGGTGCAGGTGGTCGCGGACGGAGTCGCGGCCACCACCCTGGGCGACCGGGATTGCAGCGTGCAGCGGCAACGCCAGAAGCTGATCGAGATCGCGCCCGCGCCGAATCTGCCCGCGGCGCTGCGCGATCGGCTGCACCGGGACGCGATCCGCATCGCCGAGGCCGTGGGTTGCCGCGGCGTCATCACCGTCGAGTTCCTGGTCGAACCCGGCTCGGGCGCCGGCGACGCGAACGTGTGGTTCCTGGAGGTGAACCCACGCCTCCAGGTCGAGCACACCGTGACCGAGGCCGTCACCGGCGTGGATCTGGTGGCCCGGCAACTCGATCTGGCGCGGGGCCACACCCTGACCGAACTCGACCTGCCCAAGCACGAGACCCGCGGCCACGCCGTCCAGGCACGCGTGAACGCCGAACTGCTCGCGGCCGACGGTACGGTGCTGCCCAGCACCGGCGTGATCAGCCGCTTCGACGCCCCGACCGGCCTCGGCGTGCGCGTGGACACCGCCGCCCAGGTGGGCATGCGCCAAGGCGTGCACTTCGATTCACTGCTCGCGAAGATCATCACCCACGCCCCGACCCACCCCGCCGCGCTGCGTCGCTGCGCGGATGCGCTCGCCGAGACCATGATCGGCGGCGTCGACACCAACCTGCACCTGCTGCGCGCCGTGCTCGCCGAACTGCACGAGCTGAGCGCGCCGGTCGACGCGGACAGCAGGACCACGGCGACCGCGTCGGCCCTGCCGACCACAGCAACCGCACGCACCGCCAGCAACAGCGGCGACATCGGCAGCTGCAACAGCAATAGCGGCAGCATCGGTGGCAGTCACGACAGCAACCCCGGACGCAGCGACAGCGACAGCGGCAGCGACAGCGGCAGCGGCAGCGACAGCGGCAGCAGCGGCAACAGCGGCGGCAGCGGCGGCAGCAGCGGCAGCAGCAACAGCGACGGCAGCAGCAACAGAGGACACCCCGATGACCATCACCAACCCCGACGCCATGACCCCGGCCGAGGTGGTCGACGCCCTCAACGCCAAGTGCGTTGC
>NZ_JBSGCY010000245.1:0-5056 GCF_053602115.1 Nocardia sp. NPDC004582
GGTGTCTTATTCTTATGTTTGGGGGCGGCCGCGGCCGCTTCGGCGGCCGCGGCGGCGGCGATGCGCTCCTTGTCCTCCATCAAGGTCACCGCGTCGCGGATCTGCTTCTCCAGGGTGGGCAGCATGGCGGCGTCGTCGATGGTCGGCGGCACCTCGAAGGACTCACCCGAGGCGATCTGACGCATGGTGCGGCGCAGGATCTTTCCCGACCGGGTCTTGGGCAGCGAGGTGACCGCGACCACGTCGTAGAGGGTGGCGATGGCGCCGACCCGCTCGCGCACCCGGTCGATGACCTCGGCGCGCAGCCGCTCGGGCTCGATGTCGACGCCGGTCTTGAGCACCACGTACCCGATCGGCCGCTGCCCCTTGAGCTCGTCCGGGATGCCGACCACCGCGGTCTCGGCCACGGCCGGATGTCCGGAGATGGCGGCCTCGATCCCGCCCGCGGACAGCCGGTGCCCGGCCATATTGATGACGTCGTCGCTGCGGCCCAGGACGAACAGGTACCCGTCCTCGTCGAAAAAGCCGGAGTCGCCGGTCAGGTAGTGGCCGGGGTAGGCGGAGAGATAGGAGCGCTCGTAGCGCTCATCGTCCTTCCACAGCGTGGTCAGCGTGCCCGGCGGCAACGGCAGTCCGATGACGATATTGCCCTCGGTGTTGGGTGCGACGGCATTGCCCTCGGAGTCCAGCACCCGCAGCCGGTACCCGGGCACCGGCACCGACGCCGAACCGGGCTTGATCGGCAGCTGCTGAAGCCCGAGCGGATTGGCGCAAATCGGCCAGCCGGTCTCGGTCTGCCACCAGTGATCCACCACCGGACAGTCGGGGCGGTCGGCGAGCAGGGTGTCCACGGTCCACTCGTAGGTGGCCGGATCCAGTCGCTCACCCGCGCAGAACAGCGCGCGCAACCGGGACAGATCGTGCTGATGCGCCAGCGCGGCATCGGGATCGGCACGGCGGATGGCGCGCAGCGCGGTCGGTGCGGTGAACATCACATCCACCTGGTACTCGTCCACCAGACGCCAGAAGGTGCCCGCGTCCGGGGTCCCGATCGGCTTGCCCTCGTAGAGGATCGTGGTCGCGCCGACCAGCAGCGGCGCGTAGACGATGTAGGAGTGCCCGACCACCCAGCCGATATCGGAGGTGGTGAGCATGGTCTGACCCGGGCCGACCTCGTAGATATTGCGCATGGACCAGGCCATGGCGACCGCGTGCCCGCCGTTGTCGCGCACCACGCCCTTGGGTTTCCCGGTGGTGCCGGAGGTGTAGAGGATATAGAGGGGATCGGTCGCGGCCATCGACACCGGATCGGCCGGTTCCGCCCCGATCTGCGCCTCGTCCCAATCGAGCCACCGGGCCGCCACGGTCTCGGTGGAGGCGGGCAGCGATTCGGTGGCGGCCTGCTCGGCCGGAAAGCGAATGGTGGGGAAGCCTTCTCGCTGCTTGACCAGCACGGTTCTGGGTGCGGTGGTCTGCGCGAGGTCGAGGGCGGCGAGCACGATGGGCGGGTATTCGATGCGGCGTCCGGGTTCCAGGCCGCCGGAGGCGGTGACGATCAACACAGGTTCGGCGTCGTCGATGCGGGCCGCGAGTTCGTGGGCGGCGAAGCCGCCGAAGACCACCGAGTGCACCGCGCCGATCCGGGCGCAGGCGAGCATGGCCACCACGGCTTCGGGAATCATCGGCATATAGATGACAACGCGGTCACCGGTCTTGACGCCCAGTCGCAGCATGGATCCGGCAAATCGGGCGACTTCGTCGAGCAGCTCCCGATATGTGTAAATCCGCCTGGACCCGGTCATAGCCGAGTCGTATATTAGGGCCGGTTGCTGGGCGCGGCCGCCCTCCTGACCCTCGAAAGAGCCTTCAGGAGTTGTGATCTCGCGCACATGCCGATCCAGCGCATTGTAGGAGGTGTTGAGGCGAGCGTCGGGAAACCACCGCGCCGCGGGGCGGGCGGCGGTATCGAGAATCTGGGTGGGAGGTACGTCCCAGCTGATGGATTCGGCCGCGGTGCGCCAGAACTCCGAGGGATCGACCAGGCTCAGCTGATACGCCGGTCGGTACTCCTGCTTCGCGTTCAACCCGGTGACTCCCTAGCTCCGCCTTGTGTCCTGAGAAGCGCTGAAGATGCCCGCCTCGATAGATCAGCCTGATTGTGGCAGACTTCACGCGACGTCCGGGCGGGCGCCGCGACCTTTGATTTTGCCTGGAATCGGCAGGTCAGGGACCGGTGGTTGCCAAGAGGTCACACAAGAAGTTATTGATCCGTTAGAATCGCATGTCACATATTTCGGCCGTCATGGACGCAATTTCTCGGCCAGCCGCCGTTCTCGGTCAGCTCCGTCTGTCGAGCCGAGCGTGCGATCGCTCGGAGGCTCGCTGATGGCGCGTGGCTGGGGCCAGTTTGGAAAGTGAGTGGGAGATGCGTGACGCCGCTAGGTCCGGCAGCAATAAGCGCTGGGCGCTGAGCAACTGGGACCTGCGATGGAAGGTCACGGCGGTGCTCGCCGTGCCGTTGTTGGTCGCTGTTGTGCTGGGTGCGTCCAGGATCTCGGCGGAGTTCGCCGATTCGAGCCGGCTCTCGACGGCGACCGACCACGTCGGGGTGATCCCGGCGATCACCGGTCTCAGTGCGGACGCGGCGCAGGTGGCCAGTGGGCAGATGGTCATGCTGGGCCCGAACCAGTCCTTGACCTCTGATCCGGAACTCACCCAGCTGGATACGGCGATCTCGTTCGCCGAGAAGGCCGCGAGCCGTTTGAGTGATCTTCCCAACGCCCGTTCGTCGCTGGACGAGATGATCGTGGGCGCCAAGGCGATCCGGGCGCAGGGCCTCGCGCCCTCGAAGTCGATCCCCGACACGGTCGCCCAGGTCGAGCGGATTCGTGGCGACAGCGTGCGCACGGTGGAGTCCATCGTGGCGACCATCGCCGACAAGAACGTGGACCAGTCCAAGCTGCGCCTGGTCGACTCGCTGAACACCCGATGGATGCTGTTCAACGAGGTCGCCGGCATGGCGGAGGCGCTACGCAGCAACCCGAAGGATGGCCTCAAGGACATCCAGATCAGTGTCAGCACCGAGCGGCAGATGCTGGCCGTGCTGGCCCACCGCTTCCCGGACGGCGACGCGACCATCGCCGATCTGCAGCGTGGCGCGGACACCCGCGTCCAGCTGGTCAACGGCCCGCAGGCGCTGGCCGGTCAGCTGCCGGTGGCCGAGCTGAAGGACTCGCTGGTCGCGAGCATCAACGGCTATCAGTCGATCGCGGCGGGCGCGACCAAGGACATCGTGTCCCGAGTCGACGACCTGGCGGCGGCGGCCCGTTCGGACGCCATCCGCTACTCGATCATCGTGATCGCCACCATCCTCGGCGCCATGGCGCTGGCCGTGCTGATCGCGCGCGCGATGATCGTCCCGCTGCGCCGGCTGCGCCTGGCCGCCCTGCGCGTCGCCGAATACGACCTCGGCCAAGAGGTCTCCGCACTGCGTGAGGGCGCCGACCCCGAAGACGTTCCGCTGGAACCGATGCCGGTGCACACCGACGAAGAGGTCGGCCAGCTGGCTCGCGCCGTCGACGACATCCACGGTCAGGCGCTGCGTCTGGCCGCCGACCAGGCCGCCATGCGTACCCAGGTCAACGACATGTTCGAGACCCTGGCGCGGCGCTCCAAGTCCCTTGTCGACCATCAGCTCTCGCTCATCGAGGCGATGGAGTACGACGAGAAGGACCCGCGCCTGCTCGAGAACCTCTTCCGTCTCGACCACCTCGCCGCCCGTATGCGGCGTAATGGTGACAACCTGCTGATTCTGGCCGGCACCAAGCAGCGCCGGACCAAGTCCGCGCCGGTCGAGATCGCCGACGTGCTGCGCGCCGCCATCTCCGAGGTGGAGGACTACGAGCGCGTCAAGCTGGGCGCCACCCCGCGCGGTTCGCTGGTCGAGCCCGCCGCGTCCGACCTCGCGCACCTGTTCGCCGAGCTCCTGGACAACGCGCTGCGCGCCTCTCCGCCGGAGACCGATGTCAAGTTCACCTTCGCCCAGGCCCACGATCAGGGTCTGCTGATCGAGGTCGCCGACCGCGGTATCGGTATGCCCCCGGCCGAGATGGCCGAGATCAACCGGCGACTGGAGGCCGTGGCCGAGGTCGGCCCGGACACCGCGCGTCACATGGGTCTGTTCGTGGTCGGCCGCCTGGCCGAGCGCCATGGCCTGACCGTGCGCCTGCGCCCGACCTTCGACACCGCCCGGGATCCGGGTGTGACCGTCACCGTGCACGTGCCCAAGCCGCTGATCGTCTCGCCGGGTGGCGCCATTTCGGTGCCGCCGCAAGCGCAGGGAGGTGGAGCGCAGGGGCAGCAGCAGCCGGCTCCCGTCCCGGCCCCGACGGCGTCCGCGCCGCAGGGCGCGGGCAACCAGGCCGGCGCTCCGGCCTCCATGCAGATGCGCGCGGTCACCCGCACGGCGACCGGCAATGTCATGGTCACCGTGGATCCGGGTGTGAGCGGGCCGATTCCGGCGGGCACGGCGGCGGGCGCCGCCCCGAGCTCGACTCCGGATGCCGCCCCGGCCGCGGCCAGTGCCGCCACCGGTCTGCCCACCCGCCAGCCGGGTGCGCAGGTGCCGGGCGGTCTGCCGACCCGTCAGCCGGGGGTGAACGGCCCGACCGTCAAGCACACCGTGTCCGCGCCGGGTGGCGCGAGACCGGGCCTACCCCAGCGGGATCCGGGTGCGAACGGTCCGTCCGCGCCCGCCGCTCAGCCGGGGTCGAGCCTCCCGCAGCGCGGCCAGGGCGAGCCCCCGGCGCAGCCCCGGGGCGGTCTCGCCGCCAATATGCTCAAGCGTCAGGGTGCTCCGGGCGGCATGCCGCCGCGACCGGGCGCACCCGGGGAGCCGGGACCCGCGCCGCGTGGTCCGGGGCAAGGGGGAGCGCCGCAGCCGGGTCAGTCCGGTGCGATGCCGCAGCGCAATCCTGCTGTGGGACTTCCGCCGTCGCAGGCGCGCGGAGCGGACGCCGCGCCGGGCGCGGCTCCGGCCGGACCGAGTGGTCTGCCG
>NZ_JBSGCY010000246.1:0-4963 GCF_053602115.1 Nocardia sp. NPDC004582
GGAGCGTCCACACCGCACACTCAGCACGACTGACATCAGCACGACTGATAACGGACCGGGCCCCGGCGAGGGTGCTGCAACACCGTCGCCGAACCAGCCGATTTCGGCACAGCGGTATCCGCTTCGGCCACGGCCGCTTCGGCCACGGCCGCTTCGGGTACCGCGGCTTCGGCCACGGCGGCTTCGGCCACGGCCGCTTCGGGTACCGCGGCTTCGGCCACGGCGGCTTCAGGTACGGCGGCCTTGGGTTCCGCGACGTCGACGGCCGCGACTTCGGTCTTCTCGATGGCGACGGCCCCCGCCGGGGTCTCGCCGATGTCGGGGGTCTCGTCCGGGTGCCGCTCGATGGTGTTGTCGCTCATGGGAAGTCTCCTAACGGGGGACAGGCTGGGACAGTTCGTTGCCGGTGGCCCCCGGCGGTGTGGTGGCCCCGTTGTCGGGCAGGTCGGGTCGCGGCGCGTTGGCGGACCCGCGGACCTGCAGGGCCGGATCGCCGGTGACGCAGTAGTTGTAGAGCCGCACCCGGGTGTCGGCCTGAATGTTGGTCGGTACCACCGGGATGGTCTGGTAGTCGCAGCTGGGCCGCGGCCACGGATCGACCAGCGTGTTGTACGCGCCGTCGTGCGCGGGGACGCCGAGCGCCTGCGATCCGGCGCGCAGGGCGGGGAAGAGCGCGGCGATGGCGGGCGCGCGCAGTGTGGCCGCGCGGGTGACGGCGACGAAGTTGGTCACCAGATTCGTGATGGGGTCCTGGGTTTCGGAGATGAACCCGTTGAGGGTCGCCAGCCGGCCGGGCCCCTGCTGGAGCAGTGTGCGCAATTCCTGGTCGGCGGAGGCGAACTGGTCGAACAGCACGCTGCCCGCCTTGGTCAGGGTGCCCAGGTCGGGCTGCGCGTGCTGGGTGGTGCCGGCGATGACCTCGAGGTTCTCGATCAGCTGCCGGGTCTGCGGCAGCAGGTCGGTGAGGCCCGCCATGGCCCGGCTCAGCCCGGAGATCATGTTGCGCAATCGATCCGGGCCGCCGGCCAGGGCCTTGTCCAGTTCGTCGACGATCACGGTGAGCCGGTCGGGGTTCATGCCGCCGACGAGATCGCCGAGATTGCCGAACACCGATTGGATCTGCACCGGCACGCTGGTGTGCGCCCGCTCGACCAGTGACCCGTCGTGCAGGTAGGGACCGGTATCGGAGTCGGGCCGGAAGTCCAGATATTGTTCCCCGGCCGCCGAGAGCCGCCCCACCGCCACGGTCCCGCCGAGCGGAATCCGGGCGCTGTCGTCGATCTCGGCGACCGCGGCCACTCCGTCGCCGGCGACGTGCACATCGCTGACCCTGCCGACCCGGCTGCCCCGGAAGGTCACGTCATTGCCGGGTAGCAGCCCGCCCGAGGTCGCGAGTTCCACGGTCACCGAGTAGGTGTGTGGAATCGGGTTGAACCGCAGCACGTAGCCGCCGATATAGCCCGATCCGAGGATCAGCACCACGATCAGCCCGACATTGGCGATGGCGATCCGGCGTCGCACCACCCATTGCCACAGTGGCGGATTCATCGATCCCCTCCCTGCTCCGGCTGGGTCTCGGACTGGCCCGGCTGTATGCCGGGCGGTCGCGGCGGGCTGGTGAGCCGTCCGAACACCTTCTCCAGCACTTGTGTCAGACTGCCGATGAACTGCCCGGCGTCACCGAGCTCCGGCCACCGGCTGCCGTGCGGGTCGGTCAGCGCGCCCACACTGAGGTAGGACACCGTCGCCGCCACCGCGAGCGCCGGACCGCGCAGGCTGGCCATCAGCGACGGATAGATGGCGTGCAGCCCGTCCAACGCCCCGGTCAGCTGGTCGCTCTGCGCGAAGCCGGACATGAGGGCCTGAATGCTGTTGAACAGCCCCACGAAATCGCCGCCGGTGGTGGTGGCGAAGTCGCCGAGCGCGTCGGTGGTGATGGCCACCTTGGCCAGTAGGTCCACGATCTGCTGATTGTTCTCGGTGAGCAGTGCGATCAACGCCGGGAAGGTGTCGGCGGCCGCGCCGAGTTGCGCCTTGCGCCTCGCGAGTTCACCGGAGAGCGTGTTCATTCCGCCGAGGACGGAGTCGATATCGCCGGTGCGGGCGTTGAGCGCGCCGATGGCGGCGGTCATCTCGGTGATCAGGTGCGAGAGTTCGGGGGCGCGCCCGCCGAACATGGAGTTCATCTCGCCGGTGATCTTGGCGGCCTGATTGATGCCGCCGCCGTTGAGCAGCAGTGAGATCGACATCATGAGTTGTTCGACCGAGGCTCCCGCCGCGGTGTGGTCGGTGCCGATGGTGTCGCCGTCGTGCAACGGCTCCCCGGCGTCGGCGGCCGAGGGCAGGGTCATGGCGACGAACATGTCGCCGAGCGGGGTGGCTTGGCGCAGTTCGACGGTGGTGCCGCGGGGCAGCCGGATGTCCTCGCGGATCAGCATGCGCACGTCGGCGAGGAAGTTGGTGGTCTCGATCTTGGTGACCACCCCGATATCGGTGCCGCCGATCTTGACGTGCGCGTGGTCGGGCAGGTTCAGCGCGTCGGCGAAGGCCGCGTGCACGGTGTAACCGGGTGCGCCCAGGCCCGGTTTGGGCATCGGGAGGCTGTCCACGGTGACCGCGCACCCGGTGGCGGTGAGCAGCGTGGCGGCGGTCAGGACGCCGCCGAGAGCCGTTGTGCGTCGTGTCATTTCAGGTTCGTGATCCCCAGTAGTGCGGCGGTGATGCCGAAGTCGGGTCCGAAGTCGGCCACCTTGCCGGTACGGCAGCCGTCCAGCCGCATCTGGATGCGCTCGCAGAAGGTGGACAGGATCTCCCCGTCGAGCACCGACTTGTCCAGCAGCCCATGCAGCCGCAGCGCCTGATGTTCGGTGCTGGTGGCATTGGCCAGGTTCTGGAACATGAGCGGCCCGACGTCCACGATCTCGGTGAGGCCGCGGGCATTGGCGCGCATCTGATCGGTGATGGCCACGAAGCGGGTCAGCGCCCCGGCCAGCTGCTCCTTGTTCTGCCCCACCAGGGTCGCGGTATTGGTGACGAAGTCGTCGAGCTGGCGCAGTACCGCGTCGATACCGGGGGCCTGCTCGCCCATCAGGTTCACCAGTTCGGTGAGCCGGCCGCTGAAGTCGCGCACGGTCTGATCGTTGGCAGCGATCACCTGGGTGATGTCATTGAGTTTGACGATGGTGTTGGAGATCTGGTCCTTGTTGGCGAAGGTCACCTCGAAGGCGCCCGACAGCTGGTCCAGGGTCTGGCGCAGCTTGTCGCCATTGCCGTTGAGCAGCGGGAACAGCACCCGGCTGGCCATCGGGCCGGTGGTGTTGTCGCCTTTGAGCGCATCGCCGAGCTGGGAGAAGGTGGCCAGGATCCGATCGAGTTCGACCGGAACCCGGGTGCGCTGCATCGGAATATAGGCCCCGTCGGCGAGGGTCGGGCCGTCGCCGGTGTAGGCCGGAGTCAACTCCACGTGACGATTCGTGATCAACTGTGGATTCACCAGCGCCGCAATGGCATCGGCCGGAATCTTCACGTCCTTGTCCAGTGACATGGTGACCTGGACGTAACTGCCCTTGGGCGTGACGGTTTCGACGGTCCCGATCGGAACCCCCAGCACCGCCACCTCATTGCCCGCGTACAGGCCCGCCACGCTCTCGAAATCCGCGGTGACCTTCATGCGCGCGCCCAGGTATTCCTCGGGCAGTGAGCCGATCGAATCGGGCAGCAGCCCGCACGCCGAGGTGAGCAGCAGCGCGCCGCATACCGCGGCCAGCCGGAATCGTCTGCGTAATCGCATCACTTGCACCCCTGCACGGCCTGCGCGAAGCAGAGCCAGTTGTCCGGGAACAGCCACGGCGCGTACACGTTTCCGTACGGCCCGTCGCCGAGCACATTGTTGAACTGCCGCAAGGTCACCGGCATGATCTGGTACAGCCGCGCCAGATTGTCCTTGTTCTTGTCCAGGCCCTCCGACATGGTGTTCAGGTCGGTGATGAGCGGCCCGAGCTGGTTGTTGTTCTCGAGTCCCATCTGCTGCAACAGCTTCGACAGCGAAGCGACATTGTCGAGCAGCTGTTTGAGCAGCGTCTGCCGCTTCTGGACCGCGCTGCCGATGGCCTCACCCCGGGTCAGCAGCATGAGCACGCTGTTCTGATTGTCCGAGGCCAGCTGCGAGACGGTGTCCATGCCTTTGAGCAGGGTGTCCACCTCGCCGCGGCGATCATTGATCACCTTCGCGAGCGCGCCCACGCTGTCGAGAGCCTGGACGGTCAGCTCGGGGGAGTTGCCCATCTGCTGGTCCACCAGATCCAGTGCGGTGCGCAGTTTCTGCGGATCCAGTTTCTCGACGCGTTCGAAGGCGTTCTTGTACTGCGGATCCTGGACGACCTTGCCCAGGTTGTAGGGCACCGAGGTGTGGTCGAGCTTGATCCGGTCCCCGGGCAGGGTCCGTCCGCTGCCCGGGGTGAGCTCCACGTGCAGGCGGCCCAGGATGGTGGACATCTTGATGGCGGCGCGGGCATCGTCACCGAGTTCGATCTGCCGGTGCACCTTCATGTCGACGAGCACCTTGCCGTTGTCCAGCTTCACGGTGCTGACCTGACCGACCTCGATGCCGGAGACATCCACCGTCGCGCCCGGCCGCAACCCGGCGGCCTGGGCGAACTCGGCGTGAATGGTCTTGTCGCCCACGTGCGCCTGCTCGATCAGGGTGGATCCGGCCAGCAGCGCCACCACGAATCCGGACGCGAACAGACCCAGCCGCAGCGGCCGGTTGGCCAGGAAGCCCGGGGAGCGAAGCCGCCTCATCGGCACACCTCCGAATGTGATTGGCCGCCGATCTGGTTGAACAGGCCCGGCGGCAGCAGTACGCCCCACAGGGAGACGTCCAGGCTGCACAGGTACGCGTTGCCGTAGGCGCCGTAGCTGCTGAACCGCGCGACGCCATTGAGGACGTCGGGCAGTTCGACGG
>NZ_JBSGCY010000247.1:0-4748 GCF_053602115.1 Nocardia sp. NPDC004582
ACATCCTCACCCTGTACGCCGCCCTGTGCCTGATCTTGGTGGCGCTGCGCTGGATTCGGCTCGCGCACGCGGTCACCTACAGCGCCGGGCTGGGCCTGGGCGCGCACCGGGCCGAGTCCAGCCCCGACGGCACCGCCCCCGGGGGCGAGCCGGTCGCGTTGCGCGCCAACCGGGTCGACGCGGCGTCCATGGCGCTGGTCGCCACCGGCTTCGCCTACGCGACCGAGCGCCGCACCCGCCAGGGTGAGCTGATCGGCAAGGTGCTGCCGCACATTCGTGACATCCGCCGCTTCGGTTCGGCCGCGCTGGACCTGTGCGCGGTGGCCGAGGGCCGCACCGACGCGTACTTCGAGCACGGCCTGAATCTGTGGGACTGGGCCGCGGGCGCGCTGATCGCCACCGAGGCGGGCGCGCGGCTGATCCTGCCGCCGGAGCTCGACTCGCCGGGTGCGGCAGGCGATTTGGTGTCGGCGGCGGCGCCCGGCATCGCTGACGAACTGTTCGGTCTGTTCGAACGGTTCGATGTCACCACCCCTATCCCGATTCCCTGACAGCGGGCTGGACAACAGATCGCCGCGACCGAGGAGGTCGCGGCGATCGTTTCGTCCCGGGACATCGGTCCCGGGGCATCTATTCGACTGTGCCGGCACGAGTTTCGCGTGGGGTCGGCGCCACCCGGTCCGGGAATCAGAGCCGGGTCGTCGGGAAAGAGATTCTCAACACTTCGCGTGGCGCGCGGCCTCGAGCAGTTTCGGGTCCACCGCGGGCGCGGTGCCCGGGGTCGGGTTCTTCAGCGACCGCAGCACCTCTTCGGCATCGGTACTGGGCCGGATATCGCGGAACAGCGAGCCCAGCACCATGTCCACGGTCTCGTCCTGGCGCTGATCCTCGATCAGCTCGGCGCACGGCACGACCAGCTGGACCGCGGCCGCGGCGGGCCGGCCCTTCACGCCGAAGCGGATCTGCCCGGTGCACTCCAGATCGCCGTTCACATAGACCGGGTCATTGCCGATCTGCACGTCCGGGGCGCTGGCGAAACCGAGATCGCCCAGCTGGGAGGCCACATGCGCGGCCTGGCCGCGCTGTCCGTTGGCGTTGAACACCCGCACCTTGGAGGCGGCCAGCGCCGCGGGCTGCACATCACGCAGCCGCGAGTTGCCGACCCGTTCGCCGAGCTGCGCGGGTTTGGCCGCGGCCGTGCTGGAGGCGGGGCTGGGGGAGTTGCAGGCCATCGCGCCCTGGTCACCCTCGCTCGTCGTCAACGCCTTGAACCAGACGACGACGCAGATCAGGGCGATGACGCCGACCATGGCGGCCCAGGGCTCCCAGCGTCGGCGAATGAACGTCCGCCCGGTCGGATCGGTCGCTTTACCTTGGGTGATCAGTGAAACCACGCCCACACTCTACGAAAACGTCGGGATTGTCGCGTGAACGGCCGCGGCAAGTCGGGCACCGGTGTGGCGCGGGAGGCCGGCGGAGGTGGAGGGAAGGTCTCGAGGCGGTGCGGAAGATCTCGGCGAGTTCCCTCGCCGGTGACGATTACCCCTCAGTTTCAACTCGCGCGGGTTTTGATTGCGACTTTGGTCCCGGGGTCCGCTATTGTCTGGCGGCCCAGATCGTACAACCCAGGTGAAACTGGGGTTCGATTTCGGGAACAACAAGGGCATGTCCTGCGTTGACCGAGCGCGATCCGGTGCGGATGAGGAACTATCCGGCCCGGATCTGTGACCGGTGTACGCGTGACGTACACCACGGGCGGGGCGGTATGACGGCCCGATCCGGGTCCGCGAGGATCCGGTCGGACGCGTACCGGTCCGGGATATACGGAGTGAGGACGAGGGGAAGACGACATGGCAACCGACTATGACGCACCGCGGCGCAATGAATCCGACGACGTTTCGGAGGACTCGCTGGAGGAGCTGAAGGCTCGCCGCAACGAAGCCGCGTCCGCCGTCGTGGATATCGACGAATCCGATACCGCGGAGTCGTTCGAGCTCCCCGGCGCGGACCTTTCCGAGGAAGTGCTCTCGGTCCGGGTCATCCCGAAGCAGGCGGACGAATTCACGTGTTCGAGCTGCTTCCTGGTGCACCACCGCAGCCGCCTGGCCAGCGAGGCCGGCGGTCAGCTGATCTGCATGGACTGCGCCGCCTAAGGCTCGGTCCCTCAGAGCGTGTCCGGCCAGCCCGCGCTCGGTTCGCCGAGCGCGGTCCGGGCCGGATCGCGCAGAACTTTCAGGAAATGTGATCCAAGGAGATCAGGCCGATTCGGCCGCGTTCTCCAGGCCGAGCGCTGCGATCACGCGTTCCGGATGACGCGTGCTGACCAGCCAGTACGGCGTCGGATCCTCGGGATCATCGAGGACGAGCAACACCATGGGCCCGATCCAGGCCCGATGCTGGACGAAGGCGGCGGGGTCGAGTTGTCGGCCCAACGCCGCACTCTTCGCACTCGCCGGAACCGGCGCCGCCCGCTTGACGAAGGTCGCGGGCAGATGCGCGCGGCCGGTGCGCAGCTCCGGGACGCCGTCCGCGTCCGGGGCCACTTCCAGGCGATGCCGCGAGAACCACAACAGCACCCACGCCGCGACCGGGAACAGCAGCACGTACGGCAGCCAGGCCCGCACACCCGGTGCGCCCATGTGGATTTCGGCTGCCAGCAGCCCGGTCACGACGAGCGCGGCCGGCCACCACCACAGCGGCACCCAGAGGCGCTCGGTGTAGAGGGGCTTGGTCTGCGGCTGAGGTTTCACCTGAGGGGGCTGGTCGGACACGACCTCAGACTAGGTCAATGGGTGAGCGGTCGAACGCGTAGGCTCGGCGCACGTGACCGGTATTCCACCTATTCCCCTGCTGCGGCTCGATCCCGGCATCCCCGTACCGACGCGTGCTCACGAGGGCGACGCGGGCGTGGACCTGTGCACCACCGAGGACGTCATCATCGAACCGGGGGAGCGGGTGCTGGTCGGCACCGGCATCGCGGTGGCCCTCCCGATCGGCACGGTGGGGCTGATCCATCCGCGCTCGGGTCTGGCGGCCAAGGCGGGCCTGTCGGTCGTCAATACCCCCGGCACGGTCGACGCGGGCTACCGCGGCGAGATCAAGGTGTGCCTGATCAATCACGATCCGCGTACCCCGATCGAGCTCCGGCGTGGTGACCGCATCGCACAATTGCTGGTGCAGAAGGTCGAATTGGTGGACTTCGTCGAGGTGGAGGCGCTCGACGACACCGCGCGCGGCGCGGGAGGATACGGATCCAGCGGTGGGCATGCCAGCCTCGCGCAGTCCGGTGGGGCGGGTCAGGCGACCGGCAAGGAGGCATGACGATGGTGTTCGGACGCAAGAAGCGCAAGGGCGGCGACAGAGATGACGCGCCGCAGTACGACGACGAGTACACCGAGTACGACGAGTACGAGGACGAGTACGACGAAACCGCCGACGCGGCAGACGAATACGACGACGAGCCGGCGCCCGCGCGCGGTCCCGAGATCGGCCCGTACGACTACGAAGACGTCGCCGACCGGCTCGAGGCCATCGCCGAACAGCGCCTGGACCTGGGCTCGGTCATCGTGCCGGTGCCGCCGGGCGGGCAGCTGCAGGTCGAGATGACCCCCGACGGCACCCCGCAGGCGGTGCACCTGGCCACCCAGCACGGCCGCATCACGGTGGCGGCCTACGCCGCGCCCAAGTCGGCGGGCCAATGGCGTTCGGTGGCAGCCGATCTGGCCGAGACGCTGCGCAAGGACGGCGCGCAGGTGTCGGTGGTGCAGGGTCCGTGGGGACGGGAGCTGCACGCGATCACCCAGGGCGCGGATCTGCGGTTCATCGGCGTGGACGGCCACCGCTGGATGGTCCGGCTCGTCGCGGCCGGCCCGACCGGCGCGGCGGACGAGAACACGCCGCTGGTCGCCGCCGCCCGCGCAGTCATGGGCGAGACGGTGGTGCGCCGCGGCGACGAACCGCTACCGGTGCGCGAACCCCTCCCGGTGGTCCTACCCCAGGAGCTGGCCGACCAGCTCGCCGCGGCCCACCAGCAGCAGCTGGCGGCCCAGCAGCAGGCCATGCAGGCCCAGATGGACGCCATGCAGGGCGGCCCGGCCTACCAGCCCGAGCAGGCCCCGACCGAGCCGCGGCGCGGCGCGGAGGGCTCGGCCATGCAGCAGCTGGGCCTGAACTGAGTGAACCGGCCTGGTCGCTGACCGGGCTGTCCGGACCGCGATCACCAGCTCGGATTCGGTTCTGACACACGACGAAACGGGGCGCCGCCATCATGGCGGCGCCCCGTTCGCTGTCGGCTGAATCGGTGTGCGCGCGGCGAGGACCCGGGCCTCGGGTCCGGCGATGGTCGTCGGGCGGGCCGGAGTCGCGCTGTGGCGGGCCGGGATTCGGTCAGGGGGTGGTGACGCGGCGGGGAAGGAGGGCATTGATGCCCCGGGTACCCAGAATCGCGGGGTCCGAACCCAATTGGTCGAGGGTGATCGTGTGCAGGGTGGCGTGCGGCAGCAGCGCGGTCCACTGCTCGGCCACCGTGAGCGGATGCACCGGATCGTCGACGGCGGCGATGATCTCGACCGGCGCGCCGACCCGGCTCAGGAGTTCGGGTTCGGGCCAGGCGTAGGCCGCGGCCTCTTCCAGCGCGGCCGGCAGTTCGGGCCACTGGGAGGTCCAGGAGCGGGTCAGGGCGTCGGCCAGCCAGGCGGGGCTGGACGCGCGCATCCGGTCGATGACGGCGTCGAGGCCGTCGGCGCGCA
>NZ_JBSGCY010000248.1:0-4728 GCF_053602115.1 Nocardia sp. NPDC004582
CGGGGGCCGGCTGCCCGGCGGCGGCACCGTGCGCGAGTTCGGCAGCCCGCACGGCGGCAGCTGGCTGCCGCTGCTGACCGCCCGCGGCTACACCGTCACCGAGGGCCCCGCCGATGTGGTGATCGACTGCTTCGGCATCATGCACGAACCCGATCAGCGCGCCGCCTTCGCACGGCGCGCCGCGGCCATCGCACCGGGCGGGGTACTGCTGCTGCAGTTCCACTCGCTGCGCGCGATCGTCGAACAGGGACAGTGGAACGCGTTGCGGCACGGGCATTTCGCCTACTACTCGATGGACTCGCTGCGCGCCCTGCTGCGCGCGGCGGGACTGGCGGCGGTGACCGCGTGGGAGTTCGAGCTCTACGGCGGCACCGTCCTGGTGGCCGCGGTCCACGCTCCAGCCGACGCCGACCCGGCCATCGCGCGGATCCGCGTCGCGGAGGCGGCGGTCGCGGACCCGGCCGTGGTGCGCGGGCTCCAGTCGGCCGCCGATCAGCAGGCCCGGGCCTTGCGCGGCTGGCTGGAAGCGGAGAACGCTTCCGGCCGTAGCGTTTACGCCTACGGGGCGGCCTCCCGCGCGGTCGCCCTGCTGCATCTCGCGGGCGCGCACCGCGGACTGCTGGCCGGGGTGGCCGACGCCTCCCCGGGCAAACAGGGCCGCCGCATGCCCGGAACCGACATCCCGATCCTGTCGCCCGCCGAACTCGTTGCGGCGCAGCCCGATCGGGTCCTGCTGACGCTGCCGGACCTCCTACCCGAGGTTTCGCCCCGGTGGCCCGAACTCGACGGGAAGTGGGTGATCGACGTGCGGGAATCGCTATGAAACCCAGCAACTCTCGCCCGGCACCCGCATGAGAAGACCGGGCATTCGCGACTCGTCGGCTTGTGATACCGATCATGCGATTGTGGCCACACGCAGGGCAATCGAGTGGGATAGTCTCTGCGTTGGGGTCGATCATCGGCCGAGGGGGACCGGGGACGTTCACCCGTGTCCTGAGCACACAGGGGAATCATCAAGCGCGCGTACGCAATTACGCAGCAATACCTGATGAGGGAATGGGATCTATCATGCGCAACACCAAGACTGCGCTCTCGCGCACCGCGGCCGTCGCGGTCGCCGGTACCATCGGAATCGTCCTCAGCGGCGGGTCGGCCGCCGCCGCCATCGATGGCAACAACTCGGTCGTCGACCAGCAGGGTCGCACGGTCGAGGCCTTCTCCGCCGACACCCGGATCGATTTCGTGCCGCCGCTGGACGGCAATCCGCTCACCCGCGAGTGGTTCCACAGCGGCAAGGCCTGCTTCAAGGTCACCCTCCCCGCGGGCGACCCCTGGAACGGCCACCTCACCATGGGCTACCAGGTCGGCTATCCGGCCACGCTCTCGGGCAAGATCTCCTTCCAGTACCAGACCCCGGGTCTGGAGCTGGAGATCGGCGGGGACGGCCCGAAGGCCGATCTCTACAACCTGATTCCGACGCTCGGCGTCCAGCTCGATGTCGGCTTCGGCCCGGGCATCCAGTCGGTCGACGTGGCCGGCGGCGATGTCTCCGGCACCGACGGCTGCATCATGATGTCCGGCTTCCACGGCACCGTGACCGGCGTGCTGGGCACCACCACCATCCGCCCGTTCGTGCGGCTGGTGAGCAGTGCCGGCGACACCGTGGTCGCCTACGGACCGCTGGCGCGTATCTGATTCCCGGGTCCGGGCGGTCGCGCGCCTCGCCGACCGCCCGGACCGGCGGCATCGAAAGCTGTGCGGCGCAGCACAATTCGCACGCACAATGCGCCCGCTCATAGCCCGGCGAACCGAGTATCGGCGGTCAGTGCAGCAGATCGGGGCGGCGCAGCGCGGTGGCGACCGTGCGCACCCGGACGCGTTCGGCGGCGGCGCGGGCCAGCCGCCAATCCCCGCCGAGCACCGCGCCGCGGCCCACGTACTCCGGATACTCCGCACCCAGCCGGTGGTGGAAGCGCAGCATCTCGGTGAGCTTGCTGACCGTCGAGGTCTGGCTGCACAGGTTGAAGCTCGAATTGCGCCAGGCCGCCAGGATTTCCGCCATCCCGTAGAAGTCGCCGAAGGCGCTGACGCGGGCGAAGAGGTCCACGTCCATGGGGAACACCAGGTCGCCGCGGAAGCCGCCGACCCGGTCGAAGTCCTGGCGGCGGAAGACGGCGGCGGCGGTGGGGCCGAAATCGGCGGGGCCGCGGTGCACGATGGTGCGCATGAGCATGCGGGCGTCGCGGCGGCCGAGCAGGTTCGGCAGGCCCAGATCGGTCTCCTCGACCGCGCCGTGCTCGTCGATGACCTGGAACTTGGAGGAGCAGATGGCGATTCCGTTGTCGCCCATGATCTCCAGCTGCTTGTCCAGGGAGCCGGGGAGCAGGATGTCGTCGGCGCAGACGACCTTGACGAAGCGGCCCGAGGTCAGCGAGACGGCCTTGTTCCAGTTCTCGCCGATCGGCAGGATTTCCTGATTGCGGTGCACGCGCACCCGCGGGTCGTCGAAGGATTTCGCGATGGCGCCGGTGTCGTCGGTGCTGGCATTGTCCAGGATGACGACCTCGAGGTCGGTGTCCTGGTCCAGAATCGAGCGCAGCGTGGTCTCCAGGGTGCGGCCGGAATTGTAGGCCGGGACGCACACCGAAAGGTTCTTCATCATTCCCCCTGAACTGGTTCGGCAGGTTCGCCGGCTGCGCCCTCACCTCCCGCCACGAGCCGGAACACCCGATCCAAGCCCGCACGGCCGGCGTCGATCTGCTCGAGTGCCTTCTGCTGCAGGGTATCCCGCAGTTCCGGCGCGGACTCCCACAACTGGCGAATCGCACGTGTCAATTCGGCGTCGAGATCGTCCACATCCAGGTGCACGATGCGCAGTCCGGCGGCGGTGTCGGCGTCGAACATGTCGGCCAACCCATAGAATTTGTCGTCGTAGTACTGCGAGGCCGTTACAGCGACGGCCGGAATACCTTGGGAGAGCGCGAAAACCGCGAGGTGGTAGGCGCTGGTCACCAGGACCCGGCAGCGCGAGACCTGTCGCGCCACGTCCTGGGCGGTGCCCGCCCGGCCGATGACGGGCCGGGTGCGGGCGGCGCCTTCGAGCAGCGGCAGCGTGTGGCGCCGGTCCTCGTCGTCGTATTCGGAGATGATGAGCGGGGCCAGCGCGGTCTTCAGGGCGGCGGCCTCGCGGCGCAGCACCTCCCCGAGGGTGTCGCGGGCGGAGTCGGTCACCTTGGAGTAGTCCGAGATCCGCAGGCACAGGCCGAGATCGGTGCCGATGCCCGGACGGCGCAGCCGGTAGGAGAACTCCACCGCGTCGTCACCGGTGACCAGGATCTTGCCCTCGGGCACGCCGAGCTCGGCCAGCAGCTTGGGCCCGCGCAGGCCCTCGCGCAGGGCGATGAGGTCCGCGCCCGGCAGCACCTCGGCGGCGCGGCGCAGCAGGTCGGGGTCGCGCATGGGGCCCAGGCCCTGCCCGATCATGACGTTCGGAATGCCGTGGCGCTGAGCGGCTTCGAGCAGGTTGAGGGTGCGATGCGCCTGATAGAGGTCGATATCGGTCATGTAGCCGCCGCCCTGGGCGATGACCAGGTCCGCGCCGGCCAGCGCGGTCGGCACCGGCGGCAGGTCCGGAATGCCGGCCGGTTCGGACTCCGGCGTCCCGGTGGCGAGCACCTGAACTTCCTTGCGGGCCCAGTTCTTCACCCCGCGCAGATAGTGTTTGGGCACCTCGGTGGCCGATCGCCAGCGCAGCGCCGCCGGGCCGAGCACACGCACCCCGGCCGTCTCCTCGAGCCGTCCCGCGAGCCCGTCGCGCCCCCACGGCCCGCCCGCGTGCGCCACCACCGGCTCGGCCTGCGGCAGCACCCCGCGCAGGATGTGCGGTTCGTCGGTGAGCATGCCGATCCGGGCGTGCGGCCAGCGTTCCCGTAGCCGTTCGACGGTCATCACCATCATGGCGATGTCACCGCGATTGCGGAGCCAGTACTCGCCGTTGTCGACGAGCACCTTCAATGTCCCGGCACCATCCCCCGCGCCAGAGTTCCCCACGCCCGATTCCTTCCGACGCCCGATCCGAGCACGAATCCGGTGCGAATCTATCGCACGACCAGCCCTTCGCGCTATACGAACGAAGGGCCCGCGAAGCGCGAAATCGCTTCGCTCACAAGATCATAACTGGGCGTACGACCATCTCGCATCAGCTCGGAAACAACGGGCTGACCCACTTGCTGCACAGCCACTTTCCGTCCACGTAGTCCATCGACATGGTGATGTTCTGGTGCTTGGCCTGGTCGGGCTTGTTCTCGGTGGCGGCGGTCAGCTCGGTGATGTCCACCGCCAGCTCGTAGTGGGTGCCGCCGCCGGAGGTCACCGTGCACACCGCGGTGTCGGACCAGGTGTGCTCGGAGTCGCGCTCGAGCAGCAGCCGAATGGTCGGCAACAGCGTCTGGGCCTGCGATTTCCAGGCGCCGGTCGCCCCCGCGATCACCTTCGCCTGCCAGCCGTCGCCATTGCTGTAGTCGTAGGAGCTCATGAGCTTGCCGTAATCGCAGGCGGCCTGCACCGCGGCCTCCTTGGACGCGGCCGCGGCGACCGGCGACTGAGCGATCGAGCTGCTCCCGCCGCCGGCGACGGATCGGAATGCGCCGGTACCGAATCCGAGACCGACGCCGCCCGCCACCACGAGCGCGACGGCGAACGCCGCGATCAGCCGCGTGCGACCCCGGC
>NZ_JBSGCY010000249.1:0-4726 GCF_053602115.1 Nocardia sp. NPDC004582
CGGCCGGCGCCGCGCAGCAGCTGCAGCAGGGCCAGCAGGCCCAGCGGGTCGGTGAGATCGTCGGCCGGATCGTCGACGAACACGCCGCGGTGCCCGCCCGCCTCCGCGCCCTGCGCGATCAGCACGTCCGCGCCCGCGGCCACGGCCGCGCGCGCTTCGGCGACGGTCGTGACCGTCACCCACACCTCGGTCCCGGCCGCGTGCAGCCGCGCGATCTCCGCGATCGACGGGCAGCCGAAGGTGGTCGACACCACCGGGACGGGGTCGGCGACGAGCAGGTCCAGCTTGGCGTCCCAGTCGTCGCTGTCGTAACGCGGCTCGCCGACGGGGAATTCGGCGGCCAGTCCGCCGACATACGCCTCGAACCGATCGGCCGGACTCGGTTCGGACGGAGAGAAGAGGTTGACCCCGAGCGCGCCGGAGGTGAGCGCTCGCGTCGCGGTGATCCGCGCGGCCAGGTCACTCGCGGGCAGATATCCGGCGGCCACGAACCCCAGCCCGCCGGCTTCGGTCACGGCGGCGGCCAGTTCCGGGGTGGACGGACCCCCGGCCATGGGTGCCAGGACGATCGGCGTACGCAACTCGTCGAGAACCATCTCACCATTGTGCCTTTTCGGTTACGGTTTGTGATCAAGGGTTCGAGGACTCGAGCTGGCGTTATCGCACAAAAGGTTGCGAAATGGTCACAAGCGAGTACTGTTTCCATCACAGCGATGCCGAATCGTTACCGGACCCTCCGAACGCTAGGACTTGCAGTGCCGCATCACCGAACGACCGCGAACTCCGTAACAGTCATGGATTTGCTTGGTGATTCCGGTGCTGTCCGCACTGGCGTCACCTCGCGCAGGCGGCACCGGGCCGAGCCCACCGCCACCGACAAGGTCAAGACCGCGGCCAGTTTCGCGGTCGCCGCCGGCGCCCTGATCGGCACCGGCTCGCAGTTGGTTCCCGCGCTCGCGCACGCCGCTCCGCTGCTCCCCACACACGACGAGAAGGCCGCCACGGTCGCCGAGGACGTCGCCCCCGCCGCGGCGACCGCCGATCTGAAGCAGGCCAAGGACGTGGCCGCCCCCATCGCCGAGCCCGCCCCCGAGGCCCCGGTCGCGGCCCCCGCGCCGAACCCGGCCCCCTTCGGCCTGCAGAACCTGCCGCCGGAGATCTCCGCCCCGCTGGCGCAGGCCGAGCAGACCCTCAAGTCCCTGCAGCAGCAACTCAACCCGGGCCCGGGCGTGGTGAAGCCGGTCGACGGCCAGCTCTCCTCCGGCTTCGGCATGCGCTGGGGCGCAATGCATTACGGCATCGACTTCGCCGACCCGATCGGTACCCCCATCCACTCGGTGATGGGCGGCACGGTCATCGACGCCGGCCCGGCCTCGGGCTTCGGCCTCTGGGTGCGCGTCAAGCAGGACGACGGCACCACCGCGGTCTACGGCCACGTCAACGACATGTACGTGAACGTGGGCCAGCGCGTGAACACCGGCGATGTCATCGCCTCCGTGGGCAACCGCGGCAACTCGACCGGTCCCCATCTCCACCTCGAGATCTGGGACGCCGCCGACAACAAGATGGATCCGCTGCCATGGCTAGCCAGCAAGGGCGTTCTCATGCAGCAGCAGTGGGGACCGGACCAGTAGATCGTTCACCGGCCCCCGCGATGCCCGGACGTTTTCCGGACCGGCGTCTGCCGGTGGGTGCGGTGACGACACTGGACGAACTCTTCGACCCTGCCTCCGTGCACGGCCGTTCCTACGCGGTGCTGGTACAGCACCCGCGGTCGACCGTGCTCGAGGTGGCCGAGCGGCTGACCGTGCCGCCCCGGGTGGCCGAGTCCGCGCTGGAGGCGCTGTGCCAGCTCGAGGCCGTGGTCCGGCTCACCGATGGCAAGGGCGTGGTGCGGTTCGACGCGCACGCCCCGGAAGCCTTGTCGGAGGCCGAGACTCGCCGCCGTAATCAGGAGATGCTGCGCATGCAGTCGGCCGCCGCGCGCCTGGGGGAGACCTTCCGCTCGGTGCGCCGCACCACCGACGCCGACGGCGCGGTGGTGGCCGTCTACGAGCGCCGTCAGCTGCTGGCCGACTTCGAGGACCTGCAGCACACCGCGCACGCCACCGTGAAGGTGGTGGAGCGCGGCCCGTTCCTCTCCGACGTGGAGACCGAGGAGCGGATGTTCGAGCTCAAGACCTCGCGCATCACCGCCGGCATCGACTACCGGACGCTGTACCAGGAGACCATCTACCAGGATCCGGAGCGGCTGCGCCACGTGCTGGCCACCAATGCGGTTGGCGCGCAGGCACGTACCCTCGCCGACCCGCCGATGAAGCTGATCGTCGCCGACGATCGGCGCGCGGTGCTGGTGCTGCACACCGACGAGCGCCGCGGCGACCCCATGGGCGTCCGCGTCGGCCCGTCGCCCACTCTGGACCTCTTGGTCAAGACCTTCGACGCGCTGTGGCTGACCGCCACGCCGATCTCGGTGAACCCGTCCGAGGCGCTCGACGATCGGGACAAGGCCATCCTCACCCTGATGAGCATGGGCGCCACCGACGACACCATCGCGCGCCGGTTGGGCCTGTCGCGCCGAACCGTGGTGCGCCGCACCGCGAGTCTGCTCGAGCGGCTCGGCGCCAGCACTCGCTTCCAGGCGGGAGTGCAGGCGACACGCCGCGGCTGGCTCTGACCGCACTGTGGTGCAAGTCACTTCGTCGCAACAATCAATGCTGTTCGGCGATAGTCCCTGTGCTCGGGCCGCCGAGGCCGCGGGCGAGCATCGATATGATTAGCTGATCTGCTCACCCGCCGACGTCCAGGGAACAGGCGTCGGCCCGCGGAAAAGATGTCCCCGAGAGGTTGATGCACGCGAATGGAAACTGCCCGCCGTACAGCTCGCGGTAATCGTCGGCGTCGGTCCGGCAGTCCACTCTTCGGACAGTTGCTCACCGCCGCGGTCGAGTCCGCGGCCGACTCCACGGCCATTCGGTTCAACCGCACCGGCGCTCCCGCCGACCAGCGGGAGATCAGCTACCGGGACCTCGACGCGCAGTCCTCGCAGCTGGCCCGCGAACTGATCGCCCGCGGCATCGGCCCGGGGGACATGGTCGCCATCGGCATCACCCGCTCGATCGAATCCGTGTTGTCGGTCTGGGCGATCGCCAAGACCGGTGCGGCCTATGTCCCGGTCGACCCGGCCTACCCGGCCGACCGCATCGAACATCTGCTCACCGATTCCGGCGCGGTGCTGGGCCTGACGACACGCGAATATCGGGAGGCGCTGGGCACCGCCGCCGAATGGATCGAACTCGACGATCCCGCACAGGCACAGCGCATCGCGGCGCACCCGGACCATGCGATCTCCTACGCCGACCGGGCGGGCACGATCACCGAGCAGCATCCGGCGTACGTGATCTACACCTCCGGGTCCACCGGCAAGCCCAAGGGCGTCGTGGTCACCCACACCGGCCTGGCCGGGCTGGTGGCCGCCGAACGTGAGCACTACGCGGTCACCGCGGACTCGCGCGTGCTGCACGTCTGCTCCCCGAGCTTCGACGTCTCGGTGCTGGAACTGCTGCTCACCTTCACCGCGGGCGCGACCCTCGTCATCGCGCCGGCCGGTGTCTTCGGCGGCGTGGAACTGGCCGAGCTGCTGGGCCGCGAACGCGTCACCCACGTACTGATCACGCCCGGCGCGCTGGAATCGGTGGATCCGGCCGGGTTGACCGAGCTGACCACCGTGGTGGTCGCCGGCGACAAGTTCGGGCCGGAACTGGTGTCGCGCTGGGCGACCGGCGAGCGCCGCTTCTACAACGGCTACGGTCCCACCGAAGCGACCATTCTCGCCACCTCGAGTGCCCCGCTGCCGCCGGGCGGGCCCATCACCATCGGTACCGCGATCCCGGGTGTCGGTGCGTACGTGCTGGATTCGCGGCTGCGGCCGGTGCCCGACGGCGTGGTCGGCGAGCTGTACCTGTCGGGTCCCGCACTGGCCCAGGGTTATAAGGGGCGACCCGGCCTGACCGCGGAACGCTTCGTGGCCAGTCCGTTCGGCGAGGCCGCCGGAACGCCGGGCGCGCGGCTCTACCGCACCGGCGATCTGGTGCGCCGCAACCCCGCGGACTCCGAGCAGCCGGGCGTCATCGAGTACCTGGGCCGCTCCGACTTCCAGGTCAAGATCCGCGGTCTGCGGATCGAGCTGGGCGAGATCGACAATGCCCTGAGCGCGCACCCGGACGTGGATTTCGCCGCGACACTGGGCAAGACGCTGCCTTCCGGCGCGACCGCCCTGGTCGCCTACGTCCTGCCGCGGCCCGGCGCGACGCTCGACACCGCGGCGCTGGCGGCCCACGTCGGCGAATCGCTGCCCGCGTACATGGTGCCCGCCGCGATCGTGGTGCTGGACGAGATCCCGCTGACCCCGGTCGGCAAACTGGACCGGAATGCGCTGCCGGAACCGGTCTTCGCGGCTCGCGAATTCCGCGCCCCGGCCACCCGCGCGGAGGAGCTCATCGCGGAGGTGTTCGCCGCGCTGCTGATCCCCGACGACCCGGATGCCAAGGTCGGCGCGGACGACGACTTCTTCGAACTGGGCGGCAACTCGCTGCTGGCGGCCCAGGCCGCCGCCCGCATCGGCAGCGCGCTCGGCGTGCGGGTCCCCGTCCACGTGCTGTTCGACGGCGCGACCGTGGCCGAACTGGCCCGGCGCCTGGACGGCGCGGCGGCCCCCGTCGCCACC
>NZ_JBSGCY010000250.1:0-4693 GCF_053602115.1 Nocardia sp. NPDC004582
GGCTTCCCGCCGCCCCCGCAGGGCCAGCCCACCGGCGGCTACCCGCCTCCGCCGCCCGCGCCGCAGGCCGATCGCGATCTGCCCAGCGGCGGCCACGCCGTCAGCCTGGTCAAGGGACAACGCATCAACCTGCGCAAAGAGGGCGGCGGCGCACTGAGTTACGTGAAGATGGGCCTGGGCTGGGATCCGGTCAAGCGCGGCGGCATCTTCGGCAACAAGGCCGTGGACGTGGATCTCGACGCCTCGGTGGTGATGTTCGCCGGCAACGGCCCGGTGGACGTCGTGTACTACGGCAGCCTCACCTCCAAGGACGGGTCGATCCGCCACCAGGGCGACAATCTGACCGGCGAGGGCGAGGGCGACGACGAGGAGATCAGCGTCGACCTGTTGCGCATCTCGCCGTCGGTCACCACCTTGCTGTTCATTGTGACCTCCTACAAGGGCCACACCTTCGAACAGCTCGCGAACGCCTACTGCCGCCTGGTGGACAGCGCCACCAATGCCGAGATGGCGCGCTTCACCCTCACCGGCGGCATGCCGTTCACCGGCATGGCCATGGGCAAGATGTTCCGCCCGGCCCCGGGCGCGGACTGGAAGTTCCAGGCCCTCGGCGAGGGCTTCCAGGCCAAGCACCCGGGCGAGGCGGTACCGCAGCTGGCCCGCTTCCTCTGAGCCGGGGAACCGGTCCCGGCCCTGAGTGATGGCTCAGGGCACGGGTTCCGGCCGGCGCGGCCACAACCAGGACGGCAGCCACGGATCCCGGGGATCCGGGACCCGGTCGAGCACACCGCCGCCCGGATCGTCGGCGCCGTCGCGGCGCACCGGATCCTCGGCGGGACGGTAGATCTGGCGGATCACCAGCACGCACAACGCGATCACCGCCAGATCGCGCACCACCACGGTGCCGGTGAACCACTGCTCGGGCAGGCCCTTGTGATCCGGGCCCAGGTAGTAGTACATGCGCGGCACCCACACCAGGGCGTCGATCGTCATCCACGCCAACAGGATTCGCCGGTGCGGCAGCGCCAGCACCGCCAGCGGCACCAGCCAGATCGAATACTGCGGGCTCCACACCTTGTTGGTCAGCAGGAACGCCGCCACCACCAGGAAGGCCAGCTGCGCCAGCCGCGGCCGCCGCGCGGCGGTCAGCCCGATCCAGCCGATGCCCGCGCACGCCGCGATGAACAGCAGCAGCGACACCGCGTTCAGCACGGTCGGCGCTTCCTGCGCACCGAGCACCCCGTCGAATCCGGCCCAGCCGGTGAACGAGGTGATCACGTTGTAGATCGAATCCGGGTCCGCGTGCCGTTCGGTGTTGAGCCGGAAGAACTCCCACCAGCCGTTCGGGTACAGCGCCGCGATCGGCGCGTTCACCGCCAGCCAGGTGATCGCCGCCGACGCCATCGCCGCGCCCGCGGCGCGCATCGGCCGCATGCCGCCCCACTCCGCGTCGCCCTCACCGCGTCGTTCGGCGCGGGCGCACAGGATCAGGATGGGGCCCAACAGCAGCAGCGGATACAGCTTCGCCGCCCCGCCCAGACCCAGCAGGATGCCCGCCAGCACCGGGCGGCGGCGGCCCCAGGCCAGCAGCCCGCCCGCCGCGAAAGCCGTTGCCAGCAAATCGAAGTTCGTGAACGCGTGCACCGCCACCAGCGGTGAGAGCGCCACCAGCGCGGCATCCCAGATCCGCCGCCCGGCCGACAGCGCGGTCGCCCAGATGGTCACCAGCCAGGCCAACGCCAGGCCGATGGCCACCACGTTGAAGTAGATGACCACCTCCAGCGCGCCGCTGCCCGGCAGCGGAGAAACCTTCCACGCCTTGGCGATTCCCATGGAGATGTACTGGTACATCCCGGACAGCACCGGGTACTCCATGTAGCGGACCTGCGCCTTGCCGTCGCTGAACTCGACCCACTGCTTCTTGTACGGGAACGCGCCCTCGTTGAGATGCTCGGCGCCGTACAGCGGCACCGTGTCCGAGTAGCACATGGCCAGGTACTGGCGGCCGTTGTTCCAATCCAGGCCCATCACGCCCGAGGCGTCCGGGCGCTGCTGGATGCAGCCCGCCTTGCCGAACCAGCCGAAGGCCAGGAACAGCACCGCGAAGGCCATCAGCACCCGCATCGGAGTCCAGAAGCGGACCCGGCCGATCACCGCGTGGTCGCCCACCGGGCCGCCCAGCGGATCACACAGCTGAGCGGTCAGGGTGTCGGTGCGGCTGGGCTTGTCCCGGTCGTCGGCCGACCGCAGATCGGCCGCCAGCGGCGCCGGGGACTCGTAGCCGACCGGCGTATCACGCTGCGCGCGAGCCTGTTCCACTCCTGCTGCCTCCCCCGGCTCCGGCGCCGCGCCGGCCGGTCCGCCCGTGGCGGCCGACCGGTGCGCCAGTTGCTGCTCGATCACGCCAGCAGGCTACCGATTCGGCCGCCCATTGCCGTTGCCGGTCCCGCCACCGCTGTTCGGAGCCGTGGTCGGTGAGCCCCCGTCCGCGGGCGCGACCGGTTGCCCGGACATCGGACCGGTGCCGCCGCCCTGCTGTTCCTGGGTGGGCTCGGGCTGGGTCTGCTGCCGCTGGTTCTGCGGATTCGGCGCCAGACCCGGGATCGGGATGGAGAACCCGGGCAGGATCGGCATCTGGCTGGTGGTGACCACCGGGGGCAGCGGCGCCTCGGTGGTCGAGGGCGCGGTGTACGGCGCCGACCAGGACGGCACACCACCCTGCGAGCTGCCGATATTGCCGGGCTTCGGGAAGGACTCGTTCGTCGTGCCCTTGAGCGCGCCGTCCATGGTCGACTTCCAGATGTCCGACGGCAGGCCCGAACCGTAGATCATGCCGCCATTGGCGTTGCGCAGCTTCTCGTTTCCGGCGGCCGTGCCGATCCACACGGCGGTGGACAGCGACGGCGTGTAGCCGACCATCCAGGCGTCCTTGTTCTCGATGGTGTCGCCCAGCTGGGCGGTACCGGTCTTGGACGCCGACTGCCGGTCACCGGCGAGCTGATGCTTGTTCGAGTACTGCGCGATCGGCTTCATCGCGTCGGTGACGTTGTCGGCCACCGCCGCCGAGACCTTGCGCTCACCGGCCACGTCGCCGCGGTCCATCAGCACGGTGCCGTCGGAGGCGACCACCTTGGTCACGAAGTGCGGCGCGTGGTACATGCCCGACGCGGCCAGCGTGGCGTACGCCGAGGCCATGTCCAGCACGCGAACGTTGTACTGGCCCAGCACGATACCGTTGTTCGGCGACGAGCCGTCCGGCTCCACCAGCGTCTTGCCGATGCCGTCGACGCTCGCGGGGATGCCGAGCCGGTGCGCCATGTCGGCGATCTTCTGCGGGCCGTTGCCCGGCATGTCCAGCATCATCCGATAGAAGCTGGTGTTGTAGGACCGCTTGGTGGCCTCGGCGATGGTGCACATGCCGCAGTTCTCGTCGGCCACATTGTGGATCTCGATGCCATTGACCTTGAACGGCGAGGAGCTGTCGTACATGGTCGAGAGCGGCTTGCCCAGCTCCAGGTTCTCGGCCAGACCGAACACCTTGAACGAGGAGCCCGGCTGCAGACCGGCATTCGCGAAGTCGAAGCCCTGGCCGTCGGAACCGCCGTAGTAGGCGCGCACCGCACCGGTCTTGGGATCCACCGACACCACCGCGGCCTTCAGCTTCTCCGGCTCGCCGTCCATCACCTTGTTCACCGCGTTGACGGCGGCGTCCTGGGCCTTCTGGTCGATCGTGGTGGTGATCTGCAGACCCTGGGTGTTCAGGTCGTGCTCCGAGATGCCCGCGGCCTCCAGCTCCTTGAGCACCTGGGTCTTGATCAGGCCCTCGGGGCCCGAGTCCAGGGTCTTGTCGTGCTGCGCCTCCGCGGCCGAGATCACCGCCGGGTACTGCATGTTCGCGCGGTCCGCGGCGGGCAGGTTGCCGCCGTCGACCATGCCGTCCAGCACGTACTTCCAGCGGGTCTGGGCACCCTGCGGGTTCTTCTCCGGATCCAGGTTCGACGGCTGCTGAATGGTGGCCGCCAGCACCGCGCCCTCGGCCACGCTCAGATCCTGCACCGGCTTGTTGAAGTACGCCTTGGACGCCGCGTCGATGCCGTACGCGCCGCGGCCGAAGTAGATGGTGTTCAGGTAGGCCGCCAGGATCTGGTCCTTGGACCACTGCTTGGCCATCTTCGCCGAGATCACCAGCTCACGCAGTTTTCGGGTGAGCGAGTGCTCGTTGCCGACCATCGCGTTCTTCACGTACTGCTGCGTGATCGTCGAACCACCACCGGCGCTCGAATTGCCGGTCAGCTGACCGACGAACGCGCGGCCGAAGCCCTGGATCGAGAAGCCCGGATTGGTGTAGAACGACCGGTCCTCGGCCGCGATGACCGCGTTGCGGACGTGCGGCGGGATCTGGTCGATCGTCACGTCGGTCCGGTTGCCCTCCGGCGGAATGATCTTCGCCAGCACCGAGTTGCCGTCGGCCAGGTAGATGGTGGCCACCTGATTGTTCTTCAGGTCGCCGGGCTGCGGCACGTTCACCGTCGAATAGGCGTACAGGAAGACCGTGCTGCCCAGGCCCAGCACCAGTGCCATGCCCACGTAGATGGTCCGGCGGAGGATCCGCCAGATGGAGGTCTTGCGGGGCGCGCCCTTGCCGCCGCCCTTGCCGCCCCCGGAGCCGTTGCCGCCCGGCCGCCGCGGCGGC
>NZ_JBSGCY010000251.1:0-4568 GCF_053602115.1 Nocardia sp. NPDC004582
CTGCTCATGACCGACCAGCGCAAGCAATCCACCACCTTCTCCGATCCGTACCTGGCCGACGGCACCATCGCCGTGGTCAAGTCCGGCACCACCAACGTCACCGACATCACCAAGCTCGACGCCCCGAGGCCGCCGCCGCGCTCGCCGCCATCACCGCGGTGAACGAGACCACCGGCCGCGCCGGCGCGACCGCCCGCCCCGATACCACCGACCGGTCCGACGCCGCCGCGCCCTCGCCCGGTCCGACGGACTGGCTGTCGGCCTACGGCAAGGCCGTCGAGGGACTCCAGACCTTGGGCATCAAGCCCTTCCTGTACCCGACCGCCGCGCCGTTCTGCCTCGGCGGCACCACCCTGGGCCTGGCTCCCGCCATGGCGGGCAGCATCCCGGGCCCGTGGCCGCACTACGCGATCTCCATTCCCGGACTGGATCTTTCGGCCGTCAAGGCGGGCCAGACCATGTTCGCGTTCGTGCCCTACGGCATCGCCCCCGACGGCGCGGACACCTCCGGCATGCAGGTCGCCTGGTTCAACACGAGCACCGGCCGGGGCGGGCTGGCCCCGATGGGCCCGCTCAACCAGGTGCTCAACGCCATGATCCCGCCGCAGGTCCCGAACGAGTTGCGGCCCATGGTCGAACAGGCGGTGCACGACTACTTCACCGCGGCCCTCCCGGTCGGCGGCGTCCGCGCGGTTCCGGTCGACACCGGGTCGGGCACGGTGCTGGCGGCCATGTTCGGCACCGTCCGCAATGGCAGCACCACCTGCTTCTTCCTGCCGACCATCGGGATGACGCCGGTCCCCTGATCGGGACTCAGCCGACGGCCCGGCCCTTCCAGCGCAGGGTGCGCGTGTGCCGCGCGCGGTGGGACCGGGCCGACAGGGCCAGATAGGCCGCCACCGAGAACGGGTGCGCCAGTGCCGCAACGGCATCCGTGGCCTCGACCGGTCCGCCGTTCTCGGTGGAGCGGGCCAGCAGCCGGGCGGTGACGGCGGCGGCGTAGCCGAGCAACCCCAGCCGGCGCAGTCGTCCGCGCCCGCACACCGCCGCGATCGGCGGAATCCAGAAGGCCAGGGCCGCCATCGAACCGACCGCCGCACTGCCCGCGGGTCCGCCGTAAGCCGACCACAGCCAGCGGGTGTAGCCCGCGCGCACCTCGGCCGCGTCCCGGTACATGCGGGTCTCGGCGAGGGATCCGGCCGCGACCAGTGTGGTGCGCCGTCCGGCGTGCCGCAGTGCCCGGGCGATGGCCAGGTCCTCGGTGACGCTGTCCGCGACCGCGGCGTGCCCGCCGACGGCCCGGTAGGCGGCGGCGTCGAAGACCAGGAACTGCCCGCAGGCCACGGCCATCGACGGCCGCCGGTTCCGGTTCGCCAGGGCGACCGGCAATGTCGAGGCCCACGACCAGCACAGCAGCGGCTGCACGAGCCGTTCGGCGGGGGAGACCGCGAGCTGGCGGGGCCACGGGCAGAGCAGATCGGTTCGGGCCGAGCGCAGTTCGCGGACCGCGGCCGCCAGCGCGCCGGGTGCGAGTCGCAGGTCGGCGTCGAGGAAGACCAGCACGCCGTCGTGGGTGCCGGCGAGTTCGGCCAGCCGGGCGCAGGCCGCGGTCTTGCCGGTCCAGCCGGGTGCGGGGTCGGTGTCGTCGCGGGAGAGCAGGAATCGGCGGTCGCCGCCGATGGCCGCGCGCGCGGCCTCGAAGGTGTCGTCGGCCGAGCCGTCGTCGAGGATCAGGACCCGCAGGCGCGGCAGTTCGGGCTGGGCGCGCAGATTCGCGATGAGCGCGGGCAGCCGTTCGGCCTCGTCGCGGGCCGGGACGCAGACGGTGACCGGTTCGATGACGGTGGGCCCGCCGCGCCGCAGCCGGGGGAGGGTGAGGCGGTTGGCGAGGGCCACCGATGCGCCGAAGGCGGCGACGGCGCTCGCGGCCGCCACCGCCTTCGTGGCAAGAGTCATGGGTGATTGCTATCGCGAGTCGGTGCGATCGGGGCGCAGCCAGCGCGCGGCGCGCACGTATGCCGGCGGATCGGGGTTGCGGGTCATGTACGCCAGGACCGCGACGACCGCCGCCACCGCGAGCGTGATGCCGCCGACGATGCCCGCCCACCCGGCGAAGGACCGTGTATTCGGGTCCGCGTAGCCGACTTCGGCGCGCAGGGTGCTGACATCGCCGGGCGGCAGCTTCCAGGTGACCACCGAGTCGCCCTCGCGGGTGCCGTTGGTGGTGGCGACGCGCGCCGGGAAGGCGACGGTCAGCTGCACGTCGGAGCCCTGCGGCGGCAGCGACTTCAGGTCCACCCGGCCGGTCAGGGTGACCAGGTCGCCGGTGCGGGCGAAGACCAGGTTGAACATGCCGGAGGTCTGGTCGGACAGGCCGCCGAGCTGCTGCACCTCACCGAAGGTGAGGTCGTCGAAGTACACCTGGCTGCCGACGTAGCCGTCCTGCGCGTAGGAGTCCACCCGCACCTTGCCGGACAGTCCGTCGGGGGCCTTGAGCTGCGGGCCCTTGTCCTTCTCATGCTGCGGCACGGCCGCGGCGACGATGCGCCCGGACACCCGGTCATTGGAGGACACGCCCATCGACACCTGCACCCGCAGGCATCCGGTCAGCAGGACCGCCAGCCCCGCGAACAGGACCACGGCCACGGTCCGTACCCATCGCCGCGATCGCCGCCGGGGTGGGGCGGATTCGGGTGTTCCCTCTGCTGTCGACATGTTCGGACTCGGCTGCACGGCTCACATCGTGCCATGCGTCCCGGGCCACAGCGTGATTCGACGGGCCCTCAGCCCCCGAACCAGCGGAATCCCCAGCACCCCGAGCCCGCAGCACCCGTACACCGCCGACACCGGCAGCCCCAGGAACACCGCGTGCGCCAGCGTCGACCCCAGCCACGTCCACCCGAACACCGCCACCGGAACCACCCGCGCCACACCCGAATCCGGGACCCGCCGATCCCACCACCGCAGCAGGCCGCCCATGACCGCCGCGACCACCAGCCAGCCGAGGTAGTTGCTGACCGGAATCTCCGACAGCCCCGGCAGTCCCGCGATCGGCGAGCACCAGGTCCACTGCCCGTCCGCGACCATCTGCGGATCCAGGAACAGATCCCAGCCGACGGCCCCGACGGCGGTCAATGAAACCCGGCCCGCCGCACCCGTGCTCAGCATCCCGGCCACGACCCACACCGGATACAGTCCGCCGGTCCAGGCCAGCGGCACGACCAGCGGCACCCCGAGCACCTCGGGCCCCAGCCGCCCGCTCGCGTAGTCGTAGCTGCCGAACGGAATCCCGGTGGCCGTGCCCAGCACCTCCGCCGCGAGCCCGACCCCCGACACGATCACCAGCATCCCGGCCGCCCAGCCCGCGTTCCGGGCGATGGCGGCATGCACGAGCGCCGTGGCAGCGGAGAGCAACACGACGGCCACGGTCACCCGATCCCGCGTCACCCCGTGTGCCAGCGGATACGCGATCTGCACCAGCACCAGGAGCGCCGCCGGGGCCGCGGCGACACCCGTCGCCCGTTCGACGCCCGATGCCCTCAGCTGTTCCAGCCGAGTCACCACGCACCGTCCAGGACGGGTGCCGGGGAGCGGGATGGCGGTTGGTTCCGGCGGGGCGGTCTCGGCTGACCCGCAAGGGGTTTCGCCGTGGCGGCCCGATAGGGCGGGGTCGGTCATCGGCGGCGGGGGAAGAGGCGGCGGGGGCGCAGGTCGCGCTCCACCAGACGGGCGGCGCTGCGGCCGCTGGCGCCGGAGACGCCGCCGCCGGGGTGGGTGGAGGCGCCGGTGAGGTAGAGGCCGGGGGCGCCGGGGACGCGCTGGTCGGCGAGCTCGGGCAGCGGGCGCCACATGAACATCTGGTCGATGGACATCTCGACATGCATGACATTGCCGCCGAGCAGACCCATCTCGCGTTCCAGGTCGGCGGGGGTCTGGACGTAGCGTTGGGTGATCGAGGCGGCGAATCCCGGTGCGAGGGCGTCGACTTCGGCGATGATGCGGTCGGCCTCGGTCTCGGCGTGCGCGGACCAGTCGCTGCCGTCGGCGAGATCGTAGGGGTGCCACTGCGACCACAGGGTGACCTGATGTTCGCCGGCCGGGGCGATGGTCGGGTCCAGGGCGCTGAAGGTCATGGCCAGTACGACCGGGCGCGGCGGCAGGTCGCCCGCCAATGCCGCGCCGTGTGCGCGGCGCAGGTCACGACGGTCGGTGACCAGAAGTTGCAGCCCGTGTGCGGATTCGCCGGTCTCGGCCCCGGGGTAGTGGGGGAGTTCGCTGATCGCGGCGCGCACCACCATGCCGATGCCGGGTCCCACCCGGATGCGGCGGCGCCAGCCGGCGAGCGTCGTGGCGTCGAATCCGCCCTGTTCCAGCAGGTTCAGGGTGGTGAGGATGTGACTGCCCGCGATCACGGTGTCCGCGGACAGGTTTCGCCCACTCGCGGTGCGCACCTCCCAGCGGTCGCCGCGCCGGGTCAGCGCGGTCACCGCGTCGCCGGGGGAGACGACGCCGCCGTCGGATTGCAGCCGCGCCACCAGCGCCGCGCTCAGCGCGCCGCTGCCGCCGAC